>NZ_JBASWB010000044.1:0-2325 GCF_049276255.1 Miniphocaeibacter sp. | reverse complement strand
ACAGGTCTAACCTTCTGTCCTTCAGATGAAAAACCATTGTCAATAATATCTTGACACATTTCTACAAAAATTTTATCTGCTTTACTCATTATTACTCCTGTTTTTATATATTTTTAATTCATTCTATATAATTATATACCATTAATAAATATTAACTCAAAAATTATTTACCTTCTAAAATCGAATTTTTTTCTTTCTTAGTTAGTTTATCAAAAACTAAATTATATGATATTTCTATTAGATTTTTAATTTCTTCATTTGACAATTGCTCAGTATTTAAATTAATAGAATTCCAATGTTTTTTATTTGCATAATAACCTGGAGATACATCTGAATATAAATCCCTCATGGCTAAAATATCTTCAGGTTTGTTTTTTAAAGTAATTAAATCTTTAGTCATCATGCCAAAACATTTACCATTTATAGAAAAATAATCACATTCCCAAGAGTCTCTATAATATACATCTGCTCCAAGTAGAGTTTTCCCAAACTCTATAAACTCATTTTTTCTACCTTCAATATCCATTATTTTTCTCCTTATAGATTATTTATCTATACTCCATTCAACACCTTCTTTTATAAGGTGATATTGAATGTTTATAATGGCTACATTTAGCCATTTAACATTGCTTAAATATCTAATATTTCATTATTTTTAGTCGCTATTAAAATTATTCGTACGGATTTAGTACGGATTTTAAACAAATTTTATCTACTAGGCTATTGTATTTGTATCATACCTATTAAATAACTAGCAACTGCGTTTATTAAGGCTTCAAATCCTATTTCAGCACTCCATTTTACACCTTTTTTAAAACTTCCTGCTATCTTTTTTTTCAAATTATCACTATTGGTTAATATTTCCTCTGTACTTTTTGACAACAATAATTGATTTAACTCCGATTGGATATTTAAATCTATTCTATTGCTTTCTTCTAAAAGTGTAGCTAGGCTTTGTATATGTTTAGTATTGCTGTTTATTTGTTCTAGCTGACTTTCAACATTTTTAAGCTGGTGTATAATCTTCTCAATGTTTTGTTCTAAATCAGTCTTTGGAAGTTTATATATTTCAGGATTATATAAGTTTTCTTCTAATGCTTCAAGCTGTTCTTTAAAGAATTTATTATTTTCCAAGACATCACCACCTCATAAACTTTTAATTACATTCTACCATATATTATATAATTAATTATTCATTTTCCTAGTTCCTTTATTTGTTAATATTTATTAATTGTTATGCTTTTTGTCACTTATTGTATAATATACAATTAAATTTATATAATTTCTTTGTATGCGTTAAATACGGGTTTAAGTAGTCACAAAATTATTCTTTTGTGTATATTTGTTTTCACTATTTAAAACTACTTTTACATTAATATTGTTGATATATCAATATTTATAGTCATTTAGGTTAAATGTTGTTTAGTCCGTTACCTTTTATCTATAAAATGAATATTATTACATGATTAAGTCCGATTTAACACCTGTAACACACTTTTACTCTGTATATATTTACAATCATTATTCATAGGTTTTCTTAAGTAATAACCTAGTTTATTCCTATATTAACCATGTTTATAACTCTATTAACTCTAGTCCCTTTTTCTGTTTCCTCTTAACAGTGTCCTCCGATACATTCATCTTTTCAGCAACTTCTCTAATCTTATAACAATCTAAGTATCTAAAGGCTAATACTCTTGCAATGTCCGGGTGATTATCTGCTAATCTATCTAATGCCTCATCTATTTTTCGCTCATGACTATCCAACTTTTTCAAGGTTTTAAGTACCTTTTTTAAAAGCCTTGTTTCTTCGTCTATTAAACTATCAAGTCTATTAGTAAAATCTCCCCTATAGTCGTTTTTAGGCTTTAATTCATGGGAATAATTAACTGCCTTTAGATCTACCTTGTTATATTTATTTTTATAAAAGTCCATTAATCTTCTAAAGGCATATTCATCTTCATTCTTCAATACCCCATACTGCTTTAATATAGTTCTTTTATCCTCTATGTTCATAATCTCCCCCTAAACGATTATCTACCCTAATTACTACCCATAGGACTACCCACAACTCTACCCTCATTATAAAGTTTTGTACGATAATTTACGATAATTTGATTTTAAACCCTATTTTTAAGGTGTTAAATTAGTCCTTTTATCCTTCCTCCATGGGGTTGTTTTGTAAAAGCTATATTTAGTACGATAATTTACGATAATTTAAGTTAGATGCTCCCTTTTTAGGGTGTCCGAAATGTCCGAATAGCTTTTGCTCCATGGGGTTGTTTTGTTTTTGATCATATAACACAAAAAAGATAGGATTTTCTC
>NZ_JBASWB010000043.1:0-83033 GCF_049276255.1 Miniphocaeibacter sp. | reverse complement strand
GATATCTAAGTCCTATAGAATACAGAAAATTACATATGACAAGTTGAATTTCTATAAATAGATAAGAATATTTTCAAGGTTTAGGCTATGGCAAATTATGTCTTTTAATTTGGGCAACGCCTTTACCTTAGACTAGTTCTTGGAAATATTTTATAGTCGTTAAGAAATTCAAGGAAGTGTTTGACATGAAATTGTCTAAAAAAGGGTTGCCATACCAGTCTTATTTGCCATCTAATCACTTTCCTTTCTATACATAGAAGTCTGAACAACTCTATTATATTAAGAAAGTGATTATTTGGTATAACCTATTTCCACCACCCGCATAGCAGGTGGTTTTATGTTTCGTACGCTACGCGTACTCAACTGTCTAAAGACAAAAAATAAAAAATTATCAGGCAGCTATATAGCTACCTGATATAAAAGTAGTTTGTTATTTTATTGTATACCAGCACCATTTGACAAAGAGCCATTTTTTAACAAGATGAATTTAAGTATAGCGGACTGCATAAGTCCGCTTTTATTTTACACTATTATAAATTCAACTACCTTAATATTAATAGATATCTTCCTACTGAATATCAAATTTTATAAATCATCAATATTATCTAATAACTTAATCATTTTTTCCTTTAATTCTTTGGTTTTTGAAGGTGATACACCTTCACTGGAAATATTGATTTTAAAGTTTTTCCAGTTTAATGTGGCCATATTAAAAAAATCCGATAAATTTTTATTGCTTACAACATTTACCCATTGATGAGGTAAAGCATCTTTTTTTACCTGTTCATTGACCACTGAAGAACTAGTGCATGCAAAAATCAAATCGGCATCTCTAATATCATCTTTCTCATACTTCTTTTTATTCCAAATTATAGCCTTCCTATCTATATCCTTATGTAAGGATGGACTGATAACTTTAACTAAAGCACCTTGCCCCATTAAGGCTTTAATTTTTCTTGCTGCTATATAGCCTCCACCTACTAATGTAATATTTTTATTTTTTAATTCAAGCATTATAGAATACATATCTATCCCTTTCATTTAAATATAGAATTAGTAAATAAACTATTTGTTTTTTTATAACATTTAACGACTTCTATTTTCAAGCAGTAATCTTTGGGTATGCTGTATATAGATTTCCTGTATTTCATCATATTCTCCAAGACCTTTAAGATTAACATCAACTATAAATTCCTCATCTTCAAGTCTGGATTTTAAGGAATACTTTTCCTTGGAAATCATATCTTTTTTTACATGTTTCCCTGACACTAATAACAACGGAGCTATATTTACTTTATTTATATTGCAATTATGTAATTTTTCAATCAGCATTTCTATACTCGGACAGCTTTCCATTGTACATATGAAAATAGGCTCAGCTTTTAATATAGTATCAAGATAGGTATAGGCCATAATTTCTTTATTAAGACTACCATGTCCCATTAATACCAATCCTTCTCCTTTTTTATATCCTTCGACTCTTTTTATCAATATTTTTTTTAAATCTATAAAATCGCTTAAATCGGTTAATAACGGTTTACCTATTTTTATAGTATCAAACCTTTCTTTGTAGATTTCAACTTGATCTACGATTTTTTCATATTCTTTTCCTTGAATTATATGTAAAGGTTGAATAAAAACATGTCCGTATTCAGATTTTGATAATTTTTCTAATATTCCAGGGATATTTAATATTTCAATTCCTTTTTTTATCTTTATTTGCTCTATAATCATTTCAGAGGTATATGCTTGATATATATGAAAGTCATAAAATCTTTTTATGTATCGCTTCTCTATGATGTCTGTTATTTTAACTTTAATTCCGGGAAAGGTAGTTCCAAAACTGGCAACAACTATAGCTTTTTTCATATTTTCTCCCTATCATTTCATAAAACTTATATATTATACAGAAATTATCAATCTATATTTTCAAAAAGATCGAAATTCTTTAAGATTCTTTCGACTGTTGCATTTGATTTTCGGTATATAAAGAACATCTCAGGCGCATACAATTCCTTTTCAAAGTCCATTTTCACTAGAGTTCCTTTTTCCAATTCTTTTTCAACGGAACATTTATATAAAAATGTTATTCCTAAATTATTTTTTACAAAATCCTTTATTATACTGTAATTGCCTATATGCATTACATTAAGTTGATCTAGAAACAATCCGTTCTTAGCAATTTCATTTTCCACCAGTTTTCCAAGTCCTGAACCATATTCACGTAAGATAAATGTTTCATAAACTATATCATTCCAAGTTATTTTTTTCCCTGCAAATTTACTATTTGGAGAACAGATTCCAATAAGCGGTTCCTTCCTAAACAGTCGATGTTGAAAAGCTTCTTTGTCAAAATTTCCTTCTACAAATCCGCATTCAATTCTATCTAAGTCCAATGATTGTAGAAGATCTCTAGTATTTTCGACATATATATTGAAATGAGTAAATGGAAATCTTTTAGATAGTCCTATTAAAGCCTTACTTATTAAATAATTTCCAATGGTAAATGTACATGATAGTGTTATTTCTCTTGGAAAATCCTCATACAATAAACGTTTCAGTCCTTTTTCTCCCTCTTTGTTTATTCTTGAAACCAACTCATACAAATATTTCCCCGCTTCTGTTAAATGAAGCTGTTTCTGTCTATACTCAAATAAAGTAACCCCTAATTTTTCCTGTAGTTGAGATATGTGTTTACTAACTGCCGGCTGTGTAAAATTTAAGATTTCTCCTGCTTTTGTATAATTTAAAGTTTCACATACTGCTAAAAATGTAATATAATGATAATCCAACATTTAAATTCCCCACTTTGATTTACTATAATACTTTTATATTAACATATTTTCCTAAATCCCTTTTAATAGCTCTATAGGTTGTATTTCCCAGTACATAGTAATCAATAGGTGGATAGTTTGGAAAATCTTTCGCCACATAAAAAAATCTACTCCAAATCGATGGGCTGGAGACAAAGTAATCAGTAATTATATTCTCTTTCATATATTCCCTCAATTTTTCAGGACTACCTAATGGACATTGGTTTTTATACATCTGCCAATAATTTCCATATTTTGCATAATTTTTAATATTTCCTTTATTGCCTATAATCCAAAGTGGCTCTATTTCATTTGGATACGCCTTTACCCATTCGTCAATTAGATTTTTACCATAGGACTTAGATGGCATAAATCCAATATTATATCCATGTTTCACCAATTCTTTACCTGTAAACGGTCCAACTACAGCAAAATATTTTAATTTTAGTATCTGCTCTATTTTACTTACCATTGATGAATTGGTTTTTATATACTCTTTTAGTGTTTCAAAAAAAGCATTAACACTTGATGGGCTAACAAAGAAAATCCAAGGATATCCTTCAAGTTCTTCTACTTTTTCAAAAGACCATTGAAAATCATATACTATCTCTATTAATGGAATGGAAACAAATCGAGCCGGATAATCCTTGAACCTGGTTTTCATATCTACTATGTTTTTTTTAGGCTCTCGGGTTAATAAAAAAAGCCTTGTCATACTAAGTCCCCTCTTAATATATCTGCTGCCTTTTTACCAAGTTTTTCAGGATTTTTACCTTCTATCCTGCAATCATATCGCTTACCTGATTTCAAATCTCCAATCATGGCATTTAAAATAATTTTGTCATCTACCTTTCTAGCATATGCTGCTAAAGGTGAATTACATCCTAGTCCAAAAACCCTTAAAAAAGCCCTTTCACAGCTAACGGCTTCCCTAACATCCGGCTTATCCAGTTCTGATGCAATAATACTTGCTTTGTCACCTATTCTACCTTCAACAACAATAGCCCCTTGACCCGGAGCCGGCAAAAAATCCTGCAGCGGCAAAATGTATTCTATAATTTTCTTATCTTCTTTTATCATATTATAACGTCGTAATGCTGCTCCAGCCATTATAATTGCGTCATATTGACCGGACTTCAATTTTTTTAAACGAGTATCTATATTACCTCTTAATGAATTAAGCTTAATATCAGGCCTATTATAGGATATCTGAAAACGTCGACGTAAACTACTTGTTCCTACAATTGCACCTTTTGGCAATTCCATTAGATTCCTGTAACCACCACATATTAATAAAGAATCCGTCACGATTTCCCTCTCAGTATAAGCGGCTAAAGTAAGCCCCTCAACTTCTGCCGATGGTAAATCCTTTGCACTATGCACTGCTAAATCAATTTCTCCCGATATTAATGATTGCTGAATTTTTTTCACAAAAACACCTTGGCCACCAATAATAGCCAAGTCTGTTTTTTTATCTATATCACCTTGAGTTTGAATAAATACTTTTTTAAAGGTAATATCAGGAAATCTTAATTGAAGTTTATTAATTACCAAATCTGCCTGAATTTCTGCTAATATACTTTTTCGAGTTCCTACTTTAATAATCACTGTTTCCACCAAAATCCTTATTATTTAAATGTTTAATTTATTACACAATGAAACAAAATCCTTTTTACTACAGTTTTTTGAATAGATAATATCATACTGCTCTTTGGCTAGCAAAATTCTACTATATATTTCATCAAATCGGGAATCGTATATATCCCCTATGAAAATCGGGAAAAAATCACACCCTAAAGATGTAAGTTTCAAAATTTCGTCAAATTCCATAGAAGTATCGGAAATAAAAATAACTCTTTTTCCAAATAGGGGCTTGTTTTCAAACCAAGATAATTTGCTTATTTCATCTTTTGAAAAATTTCCAATTATTATAATTGCAGGATTATAAATTCCATAATACTCAACTTGATTTGAAATCGTTGCTAAAGTTCCTACAATTTTTTTCTGCCTACCAAGAGTTGCCCATTGAATTACCATTACCGATAAATCCTTATCGGCTCCCTGTTGTAAAAAAGCATTACAAATATTTTCTAATTTTCCCATTCCCATATACATAGCAACAACTCCACCTTCTGCAATACTTACTAAAGGTTCTTTAACAAATTCCCTAAGTTTTGCCGTTGGTGTGCAAATGAAAATTTTTTCTCTTTCATATCGTTTTGTAATTGATAGACCACAATAAACAGATGCTGCTGATACTGTGGTGATGCCGGGGATTACCTCATATGGAATTCCAGCTTCTTCAAGAGCTTCCATCTCCTCTCCAACTCTTCCATATACAGCCGGATCCCCTCCCTTTAACCTTACAACAATTTTCCCTTCTTTAGCATAATCAATAAGAACATTTTGAATATCCTCTTGTTGCATAGTATGATTTTTAGGGGCTTTGCCTACATATATAAGATTTGCCTCCTTTGGAGCCTCATATAAGAGCAAGGGATTGACTAACTTATCATATAAAACAACTTCTGCCTGTCTTAATACTCTCAATGCCTTTATCGATAAAAGCTCCGGATCACCCGGTCCCGTTCCTACTAAGTACACTTTTGACATATTTTTCACTTTCCTTAATATTTAATATCTTAAAAAATTATTATTGATACAGGACTTTTCCTCGACCTTTTGCTAAATCAAAAAGGATTAACCCTATTATTGCAAATATAATCGGACCTATAATTAAAGTAGCTGCACTATAATAATCCTCAATAGATACTTTTTCATAAATACTAAAGAAAATACTTATAACTACCGTTATAGATACGGAAAAACTAAGTAGCAACTGATTTCTTCTATTGTCACAAAATGGTAATAAACTATTTCTAGGATATATTTTCTTAAATGAAGGATAGGATAATGCTAGCAACAAGTAAGGAATTGCTCTTGATATATTGGTCATCATAGTCAATTGGTTGTAAAAACTTCCAATAGAATTTTGAAAACAGCTAATTCCTAAAATAAAAATACTTAGAAGAAACCCTTGTATAATAATTGGAATTATTGGTAATTTTTTCTTACTCTCCCATTTTAAATACTTCTTTAATCTGGTTTCCTTTAAACTCTCAGTAACCGCTAGTAAAGGTCCTGTTGAAATAATTGACAGTAAACTTATATAGGATGTAAAAATAGTAACTGCTGTTAATCGAATAAATATTTGAAAAAGTAAGTTACTTGCTCCTTTTGATAAGTTTAAAAGCTCTCCAAGGTTTAATGACAATTGTCCAATAAGACCATACATAATATTTCCCAAATGTAATGAATTACCATTTACCATTTCTTTAAGATCAATACTTGCTCCCCATAGAAAGATACCAAAAATATACAAACAAATGATTATAGCACCACTTATTAAAACATATTTGGAAAACTTTTTCTTTAATACTCCTGTTTCGTTAACTAGGCAAGCCACAGTATCCAAACCACCAAAAGCGGTTATTCCAAATATGAAAAACGAAAAATTCTCAGCACTACTTTGCAATTTCCCTTGTGATTTAAACAAATCATTAAACTGAAAACTTTCTACCAATTGTCCATGATTTACAATCAAGGATATAATAGCTCCTATTCCTACAATCCCCATTAAAAGCAACATAAATCTACCGCTTATAAAAGATAAATCCAGTATTTTTTTAAATCCACCTAATTTTAGTAATGAGATTAAAATTATTAAAAAAATTGAGAGTAAAGCAATTACCATAACCATTGGAATGTTTCCAAAAACCCTATTGTTTTTAGTAAAATCATCGCCAAATAAAATTATAGATAATGGTATCCAGGTTTTCATACAAAGTGAAATCATCCAAATAAAATAACTACTATACCACATCAAGGTAGTCACAAATGCTAATCTTTGAGAAGTTGAATCCTTAAGCCAACTATAGATTCCCCCTGCTTTATCATTATAGACAGTAGTTAAATCCGCAATTATAAAACAGTAAGGAACAAAATATGTTAACGCGCTTAATATAAACCATGGAATAGCTGAATATCCCTTTAAAAAGAAGGCATTTGACATACTTGTAAATGAAAATACAGTTGTAACTATCATGACTAAAAGCTTTGTTTTAGCCATTGAACTCTTATGATTTAAATTTCTAATTAACATTTGGGTGACTCTCTATATTCTTTAAATGAATATTGCTACGATATTCCTGCTCATCCCAATAGACATTATCGGCAATCAAAGCTTCTTCATTTAACTCAACACCATCAAGCATAAACTTTTTAAAATTATGATATCCGGCTCTATCTATTAAGTGACCTCCATGAAGATATTCAGCTTGTCCCTTTAGTACCCATCTGGAAAATTCCGGCCATCTTTCAATAATCTGTAATACAGCTTTCTCCGATAACCAATTGGCAAACATTTTACCCATTCTTGGAAATTGCTTACCTGATCGTCCTCCTATAAATATTTTATAGTACACTTGGTCTTGACGTTGCCAGGCACCTGTTGGACAAATGGTTACACATTCCCCACACCCTACACAACAGCACATATCCTTAGTTATTTTTTCTTGATCATTTTTTTCAAGTACCCTTGTAGCTACCTTTTTACATTTTTTAACACATGCTTCACAACCAATACATCTATCTTGATAATAAACAGGTTTTGTTACACCTACTATTCCAATATCCTGAAATTGTGCCTTAGCACAATCATTAGGACATCCTCCTATGCCTATTTTTATATGATAGGGATTTGGATAAATTAACTTTTCTATTTTATGGGCTAATTCCTGAGTGTTTATATTTGCCTTAATACAGTGAATACCGCCTATACAAGCAACAATATTCCTAGGTCCAATATATGGATATCCTTTACTTGTATCCATTTCCACACCACAAATATTACATTCCATCTCATAGATATATGGAGCAATGTACTCATTTACTTCATCTATATATTCCACCTTAATTCCGGGTATACTAAATGTTAAACGGGTTCCTATATGAAGTTGACCATTACCCCAAGTTTGGCAAACATACTGAACCATTTCCAACCATTTAGCATCTAAATAATTTCCGGCACAGCGTAGTTGCAACATAAATTCACCCGGTATTTTTGATTGTCTGTAACACATTTGGCGTAATTCTTGAATATTTACATCTTTCATCTTATCCACCCTCTCTAATCTGATAAATGCTTAGCCTTAGCAAAGTTAAAAACAGGACCATCAATACAAACATAGGTGCTATCAATCCTGCAATGACCACATTTACCAATGCCACAAGACATGTTTCTCTCATAGGATACCCAGATCTTTTCATCAGGTACATTTAATTCATTTAGTTTCATCGTTGCAAACTTCATCATTACCGGTGGACCTACTACCACACATTCATAATTATCTTCAAATTCTTCAAATGGAATTCTTTCAATAAATTTAGTGACTAATCCCGTCTCCCAATTAGAGTATTTTTCATTATCCAATGTATAAATTACATGGAAATTAGGAGATTTTTTCCACTTGTCTAAGGTATCTTTAAATAAAATAGCCTCTGAGTCTTTAAAACCTAAAATTACGTATATATCCTTATACATGTCCGGATTTTTTGCAAATTTACTCAACAAGGTCTTTACCGGTGCAACTCCTGTACCACCGGCAACAACAACCATATTCTTTTTAGCAAATCTATCTAAAGGCCACCCCTTTCCATAAGCACCTCTCATAAAAATAGTATCGCCCTTTTTTAAATTAAATAACTCCTTTGTAACCTTTCCGACATTTCTAATAGTAAAATCACAATAACCTTCGCCATATCCTGAAACGGAAATTGGTGCTTCACCTATTCTCGGTAAAGATAGCTGCATAAATTGTCCGTCTTCAATAAGTTTGTCATTTTCCATACGAAAGGTCCATTCCGAATTATTTTCTTTTATAATATCTATAATCCTATATGGTGATGGTTTAACCGGGTTTAATAATGTTTCATCTTTACGCATTATCTGTTTCCTCCTTTTTTGCCTCTAAACGTATTTCTTTTAAAGCTAAGTTAATCTTTTCCAAAGTTGCAGAATAGCTTATTAACTGTGGACAGTCACTATCGCAAAGGCCACAACCAACACACATCGGTCCTGTATGGAAGCGAGCATCATGAGCATAAACCTTATGTAAAATTTTAAAACGATAACGATCCTTTGTGGTTTTACGAAAATTTTCTCCACCTGCAACCTTATCAAAACTTTCTAACATACAGGATGAACAAGTTCTACGCCTTTCACCTACATTACAATTGTCATTATAATAGATGTCCGTCGTAGTAAAACATGTACATGTATTACAAACAACTGTGCATTTACCACAAGCTATACATCTTTTTTCATATTCGTCCCACATAGGATGAATCTTTAACTGATTGTATTCCTCTTCATTATCTATATGAGGATAATCGACTACTAATTTATTTTCTTTAGGAAATTGAATTTCATATGAAGATGGTTTAAATCCGGTTAAATACTCATGAAAAAAAGAATTCTCCAACTCCACATAAGCTCCATCTTCCCTAAATGAAATACCTACATCATGTATGTCTGTAGTATTTGTTCCCAAACTGCAACAAAAACATCCATCATATTGATTGTTACATTCCATCAATACAAAATAAGTTTTATCCCTAAGTCTTGAATAAAAATAATCTTCTATTCCACCATTTTCTTTAAAGATCTGATCTTGAATTTTTATGGAATTCAAGTCACAAGCTCGTCCCAAAATAAGTATATCCCTAGAATCCCTTATTTTAGCTTCCTTAAACTCATCCTCTGTAAAATAAAATAATGTTTGAGATAAAGGAGTCAATACCTCCTTTATGGAAAAAATTGTACGCTTATCAAATTCAATATCTTCAAACTTTGAAATTTCCCCATAGATAACTGTATCATCCAGTGCATATCTTCCACCATTGAAAACTCTCTTAGGAGCATAGATAATATATTTATCGGACAATTTTCCTAATAGTTGGTTTACCTCATCAATATTTAGGTCATAGCATTTGCTCATACTTACCTCTCCTTGTCTATCTTATATAGTTGTTAGTTGTTAATTATTAAACAATAACACTCATTCACTCTTATATTATAAGAATACTTTTAAATTGAGAAGAAGAAGATAGTTATGTCACCATAATATTTTGTTATGGATAAAATTAAAAATTTAGTTTTTATATCTTTTGAGATGCTTAAATGATTATTTAGAGAATAATAATTTATAAGATAAGATTATAATAGCTTTGATAATTTTAAGTTAAGAATCATGTTATGTTTTAATTGTTTGGTTTAAAGGATTTAGAAATGAAATAGCGGTCCAAGCTGCTTAGCTTGAACCGCTATTATTATTTTCTTCACCAACACTATTTGACAGATAGCCAAAGTTAAGTCGCACAAACTACTTATAGTTTAATCTTTATAATGTCAATTCTAAAAAATAGTTTTTATCTAGTTAACAATCCTTATTCTAAATAACTTCATAGTCTATAATCATTTTTATCTATTCAAATTTATAGATCTTAACATTAGCTATTCAATTCAGATAAATTTTTCACTGTTTGGGCAAAAACTGCAAGGGTTGGTATAAATGTATTTTCATCTATATTAAAACGAGGATTGTGTAAACTATTAACTATATTTTCATCTTCGCATTTAACACCAAAGAAAAAGAATGCTGCTCTTGTCTTTCTAGTATAGTATGCAAAATCCTCTGATCCCATTTCAGGTTCTGGCTTCATAATTACTTTTTCAACTCCTAGGACATCTTCTGCAGATTTTTTTATTACATCTATTACTTCATTATCATTGATTAATGAAGGAAACATAGGTATTCTTTTATATTCACATTCACAACCATTCAATTTTGAAATTGTTTCTGCCATCTGTTCTATTCTATTTCCTATCATTTTGCGTAAATCATCATCATATGCTCTATATGTTCCTCCCATGGTAATAATTTCTGGCAGAACATTTTTAGTTTTCAAATTCCCTGCATTTATGGATGTTATAGATATAACGCCTGCTTTCAACGGTGGTATTTCTCTGCTTCTAATTGTCTGTAACGAATTGATTATTTGCATTGCTGTTACAATAGCATCTTTACCTCTATGTGGAGATGCTGCATGACAACCTTTTCCTCTTAAGGTAATTTCAAAAAAATCTCCGCTAGCAAATGCTTCATTATATCTTAAAGCTATATAACCTGCTGGATATAATGGTTGAGCATGTGCTCCTATCATATAATCTACATCATTTAATACTCCTGACTCACAAATTAATTTAGCTCCACCTGGTGCTGGACCTTCTTCTGCAGGTTGAAAAACGAATTTAATAACTCCTGAAAAATTATCTATATTTTCACTTATCAATTTCGCCAATCCCAAAACTATGGCAGTATGACTATCATGACCACAACTATGACTTCGACCCTGTATTTTTGATTTATAGGGCACATCATTCATTTCCTCTATTTCTAGTGCATCCATATCTGCACGAACCGCTACGGTATTTCCCGGTCTACCAGTATCTAATATCCCTAAAACTGCACTTTCTACAAAGTCTTTTTCTACTCTCAATCCAAAGCTCTTTAATAGTTTAGCAACTTTCTTTGATGTTATCGGTAAATTGAAACCAATCTCTGGATTCATATGGATGTCTCTACGCCAGTTTTTTATATCTTTTTCATAAAGACTAGCAATTTTTAAAAAATCCATTCTTACTCCTTTCAGTATTAATTAAATATTTTAGAAATCAAATCCAAACCTTTTTTCAACATTGCTTTAGGCGTAGCAATATTTAACCTTACAAATCCCTCGCCTTCTTTACCATAATTACTTCCATCATTTAAAGCTACTCCTGAATCCTCAACTAATTTCCTCATTAATTCATTTTGTGACAACTCATAATCTGAGAAATCTAGCCACATTAGATAAGTTCCTTCCGGAACATACGCCTTTACTCTAGGCAGCCTCTTTTCACAATAATCCACTACAAATTCCGCATTTTTCTTTAAATAGCTACATAATTCCTCTAACCATTCCTCCCCAAATTCATATGCTATTTCAGAAGATTTTAATCCAAATAAATTTACTCCTACATGAAATTTCTCTATCGCTGTCGATATTTTTTGTCTTAAGTCTTCATTTGAAATTATCAAGTATGAGCTTTTTAATCCTGCAAGATTAAAAGTCTTACTCGGTGCCATTGCCATAATCGTGTTTTGTTTAATCTCTTCAGATATGGATATTATTGGTATATATTTATTTCCCTCAAATACTAGATCTGAATGAATGTCGTCCGAAAAAATCGGTACTTTATATTTAATACATAAATTTCCCAGCCGTTCTAATTCCTCATATGTCCAAACTCTACCTGTTGGATTGTGTGGGTTGCACAAAACAAACAGATCTACTCCATCTTTAAATTTTTTTTCAATATCTTCCCAATCTATTTGATATATTCCATCTTTCTTTTTAAGACTTGATGTTACCACTTCACATCCGTGTTCCTCTGTTACCTTAAAAAACGGATCATATATTGGAGTATTGAACATTATTTTACCTTTTGAACCAATCAATCCATATATGATAAAACTATATGCGCATACAATTCCTGGGACACTGATAATTTCCTCCCTTTTAATAGGTAGGCCGTTTCTTCTCTCGTTCCAACCTATAAAATTACTATAATATTTATCTGATGCAAAAGAATAACCATATGTTGGATGGCTAGCTCTATTCTTTATACCTGACACTATTGCTTTTGGAACAAAAAAATCCATATCCGCTATCCAAAAAGGTAGAATAGAAGAATCTCCATATTTTTTTTGTAATTGATCCCATTTTATACAATCAGTGCCCTTTCTATGTACAATTTCGTCAAAATTATACATTACTTACTCCTTTCATTTTATAATATATTACCTGAAATATCTTTTTATCTAACTGAGATAATTATTTACAAGAGCATTCTTAAAAACTCTGTCATTCCCAATCCTATAAAAGTTCCTAAAATAGATCCTAACGCAGCCATAAGAACTGAAACAGCCTGATATTGCTCCCCATATGCTGCTGCAACTACTGGTGCTGAAGAAACTCCTCCTACATTCGCAATAGAAGCAATTCCCAAAGTGCATAAATCCATCTTCATTAATTTACCCATCAATAGAAGAATTATAGTATGTATACCTAGCACCATAACACCTGCTAATAAATATATACCTGCATTCATAAAACTTCTTAAATCAGTACTAGAAGAAGATACTGAAAGAGAGAATACTGCCAACGTTCCACCTATTAATACCAATCCGTTTGTTTGTCCTAATTTAGTAAAAGTGCCTAAAAGAACGCCTCCAAAAGTAACTATTATATATAACCAAACTTCCGCAGGAATAAAAGTTACTATTTTGCTCAATGGTTCACCTAAATACATTCCCGCAGTTACTAAACTAAATCCTATCCCTGCAATCACAAATAAATCTAATTGAGAAGGTGCTCCTTTCCCTATTTCACCATTATCCACTTTTTTCGCCACTCTTTTTATTTCATCAGTATCAGCATTAGCCCATTGATTATATTTAGGAGCAATTGCCACTACAGCAACTATTAGTACCGTCATCCATGGTCTAAAAACAACATTGATTAACAACAATACATTTGAAAGAGCAGCATCTGATAATCCTGTTGCTTTCGCAACTGCATATAAATTTTCTATTCCCCCTGTAAAAGAAGCCGTCCATGTTCCAAATGATTCTGGAATTTGTTCTAATCCAAGTGGACTAGCCAGTACTAAACAGGTAATAACCATACCTATACATATGCTTATTGTTGCTGCAAAAAATGTTCCTAATAATTTAGGACCCATTTTTATGATTTTTCTAATATCTGTTTGTAAAGTAATTGTAAAAATCATAAATGGTATTACAATATCTAAGAATCCCTGCCTAGCTCCTTTTACTTCATCAACACCCATATCCCAAACTCTAAATGTATTACATATTACTACAATTATAAATACTATAATAATTGGAGGTAAGTACTTGTATACTCTAAATGGATATCTTTTAGTTAAATAAAATACTGCTGCATTTATTAATGCTAATAACGCTAAAAATCCAAGACCTGATGTAATCATAATAACCTTCCTTTATATGTATATTTAGGTTTATAAGGCAACCTAGAATCCTATTCAATTTATAATTATGTAGATTATCAGATTAATTCCTTAATTATTAAAAACCTCCTTTCTATTTATTTTTTATAATTATTTATTAATAATGATATAATCTGATACCTTATAAATTTTTTTCATTTTCTTCTAACAGAATTTTTTCATTAAAAATCATTCTTTGTGCAAATTTAAATGTTACTAGCGCTAAAATCCCAAGTCCTCCAGCCAATAGAAAGGCTATACCATAATTTCCTGTAGCTTCTAAACAACTTGCTGCAGATACAGGTCCTACGAAAGAAGCTGCTGTATATCCACTATAAAGAACAGCCCAATTAGATGCCATGTGTTCAGTTCCAAAACACTCCGCGCAGAGTGCTGGATAGACCGCCATTATAGCCCCAAATGAAAGTCCAATTAAAGAAAATAATACTAGAAATTGGCTGATTGTATTTGTATATCCAAGCATCAACATACTCACAGATGTAACAAATAAGATAATAGTTATTACACGGTATCTCCCTATCTTGTCAGAAAGATATCCAAAACCAATCCTACCTACGAAATTCATAACCGCTAATAAGCCTACCAACATTGTACTTTGACTTGTCGTCATACCTATGGACTCACCTATACCTGCTGCATGTCCTGTCATCATCATTCCTGATGTGACAGCAGCTAATAAAACAAACCAAAACATATAAAACACAGGTTCTTTTAACATTTCCTTTGTTGTCTTATTTTCCAAAGAACTTTCTTTTGCTGAAATTGATGTCATTACCCATCCTTCAGGTTTCCATCCTTTAGATGGAGCTGTAATTAACCAGGAAGTCGTTCCCATTAAAATTAAAAATATTATTCCCAGTATGTTAAATGCTCTTTGTACTCCGACTGATTCCAATATATAATGTGCAATGGGAGCAAATATTAGCGGAGCTAAGCCAGAAGCTCCTATTGCCATCCCATTTGCTATACCTAATTTATCTGGAAACCATAAAGGAATTATAGACACTATTGTATTGTATCCAAAACCAGCTCCTATTCCTACCATAAAACTGAAGAAGAAATATAGCTGTACTATATTAGAAGCAAAGCCCGTTAGAAACCACCCTAATGACCAAAATATAACTGAAAATAACATTACTTTCCTATGGCCTATTTTTTTCTGTAATGGACCTGACAACAAATTGAAACACAATGTTATTAACATCATTAATGAATATGCCAATGATATTTTACTAATTGGCCAATTCATCTTTTCCATAAGTGGACGATTAAAAATACTCCAAATATAAATTGATCCTAAACAAAGATTATTAATTATTAAAGCACCAATTATTATCCAACGTTTTTTTTCATTTTTCATTTCACTTCACTCATTTCTTTACTTAAATTAACTTCTATGCTACCATTTATGATATCCCATATAATTATCGGTATATTTGAATTTGTTTGTATCTTAAGTATATATTTAAGCTTGTTTGTTAAGAATAAGTAATTTGTTGTATGTTGTTTCAACAAATTGTAACAACAGTATTTAAAGGAAGTGATTTTTTTTGGATTTAAAACATTTGTCTTATTTTCTTTTTATATGCGAAAGAGGGAGCATAAATAAAGCAGCTCAAGAATTATTTATATCACAACAAGGCCTAAACAGAATTATAAGAAATTTAGAAAATGAACTAGATGTTCAATTATTTCTTCGCACGCCTCAAGGTGTTCAACTTACTGCACCGGGTAAAATAGTGCTTAAATATGCTAAAAAAATGTTGAATCTAAATAAGAAAATGAATAACGAACTAGGTATGGTTGATGAAACTATTCGAGAACAAGTTTGGGTTTCTTTTTTTTATGCTGTTTTAGATCATCTTTCAAATCAATTTACAAACAATTTTCGACTACAACATTCAGATATCGATTTACTTGTTGGTGAGCATCCTTTTTCCGTATCAGAACGTTTGATTTTAGAAGAGAAATATGACATTGCTTTAGGTTATGCTCCAATTAACAAGAAGAAATTCACATATTCTCCACTAAAACAAGTCCCTTGGCCCGTATTAGTTCATAAAAGCAATCCCCTCGCGGATTATTCAACAATCTCTTGTCATGATTTAGCTTCTCAAAAACTGTTTTTAATGAGCAATAATTTTAAAGCTCATAATATCTTTCTTGAAAGATGTAAAGATTTAAATATCGATTTAAATATAGTAGGCACAGTAAACAATCTATCTGAAACATATCGATTAGTGCAACAAAATAAAGGCATCGCTTTTAGTGTCACATCTATACATAATCAGAAAAGAGGGGATGAAGTAATAGAAATTCCATTAGAAGATGAGGTATGTTTTTCTGAAATTGGAATATTTTATAAAAAAGGGATAAACTTACGACCTCCTGCTAAACTATTTTTTGAATATGCTTGTGAATGTGCTAAAAATGATTTTCTTATTAAATAATAAAAAACATTCAATAAATATGGAGTTTCAATAACTACATTAATAAGTTTAGTGATAAAATATAGTACTTCCAAATCATTAAAAATTGATGGTAATAGAACAGAATAATAAAAATCAATAAGATTATAAACAGAAAAGTAGCAATGAAAGATGATGTTTTATTCCCTAAAGAATACACGAAACTATCTGAACTATTAGCAAAAATAAAATTTGATAATATCAAATCTTAATAAATATAGTATTAGAACTATGTTTAAGTTCTTGATATTTCATAAGTCTATTTTCTATTATTATGTTAATAAATCTATGCCAAGTAAAACAATATAAAGTTGGTAAATTTAATCTAAAATTAACAAATAAAAATAAATGCTTATTTAAAATTATTTTTAGATAAGCATCTATTATAACCCCTATATTATTTTACATACATCATTATATAAATTTATTATATTTTAATCAAAATATACCAAGCATGTAATTTATTTCAAAATTTTTTTATCCAATTATTGTTCATATCAGTGTCAACAATAATTTATATAGAAACTTCACAAATATTGTCTGTCCTTTTTGAGAATAATAAAACATCGTTCTATACAAGCTTCTAGTAATAATTCCCTAACATTAAATTTTACTTTACTAAATTCATCAGTTTTATTTCTAGCTACATAGCGATAGTTTCTTTGTTTAAAATTTTTAATATACTTATATTTGAAATTTCTTATAGTTATACAGAGTATATTGAATATATAATCATAATTATTGGTGTGTAATCTTTTTCTGTTCTAATAAAAAGAATCAACTAAAAGTATTCCTGATGCTATCATTACATTAGATTTCTTAAGAATCATCCCCTAGTATTATTGTATTAGTTTATTTTTTAGAATTTGAACTTTGAATAATAAAATATGAGAGATAGAAACATACTCTAACCATCTCTCATATAAAAAATATTTAATATTTACTTTTTAAGTTATTTTATCTCAAATACATATCTAAATTACCAAAATAATTACACATCGTTGGATTTGTTTCTTCATATAATAATGCCCCTAAATGAAACATTTCTCTTATAGTGTCTACACTGGAATCACCACAAAGTATATAGCCACTAGCCAGTTCAGAAGTTGGAATGAATATTGCCGACAAGCCACACATATTTACATATTTTATTATTCCCTTGTTAGCTTTCTCCTGTTCTTTTTTTGTAAATGAATCATTTAATCCAAATATTGAATCTCCAAAACCCTCTAAATCTATTTTTGATTCATACCCTATTAAAATATTGTTTTTTATATATTTAGATAAAATTCTAATACCTTCTTTCCTTGGTAAAGCAGTGTTAATTTCTATTAATCTATTAGCATTTATATTTTTCTTTTTTATTCTCTCCATATAATATTTACTCATATTAAAGGTATTAATTATAATTGAAGAATTTACTTTGTCTAAATTAAGACTAATATCTAAAGTAACTTCTACTGCTTTTTCTAAAACGGTCATCTTTTTAGAAATAAAGCCTACAGATGGTTTAAATCCTAAATTATCTGTTGATTTTTTATTTTTAAATTTTGATGGTATAAGTGGACTTAAAAAACCAAAAAGATTTAAACTAGCTGCTGGTGCTAATACTGATCCACCTCCATCAGAACCTATTCCCAAATCATTTATTCCTGCAAATACATTTATTGCTGTTCCACTTGAAGAGCCAGTCATATTTCTACCAGTAATAGGATTTTTCAAGTTTATATCTATAGCCCTTCCTCCATAGGAGGATTTATCTATAGTGTGTCTAATGAAATTATTATTATCTAATTTTTCGAAAATTTTTTCATCAAAACCATCAATATCTTTAATGCCATAATAGTAAGAATTCGGTTCTAATTTATTTATAGCTTTACCGAAAGTTTTAACTACTGAATTATATGGATTTTCATATGCTACAAATGTTTTTTTAGCATATTCTATATATTTTTTATGCAACTGGAATTGTCCATAAGCCAATTAAGTTCAATATATTAAGAATAATACCAAGAGCTATTGCCGCTACCGGTCCTACAGCAAGATCAACAAGTGGTTTTTTAGAGTACTTATTAATTAGAAAACATCCTATAACAAATATTGCTCCTACTCCTTTAGCCATGGTTTCAGCTGATACTATACTCCCTGCTAATAGTGCAATTTCAAGGACTTTATTCATTGCAGTTCTTATATATTCTCCCATATCTCTAACACCTGGGAATTTATCCATTATCTTTGCAAAGAATCTAATTAAAAATACTTCTACTACTAAAATTACTGCCCCTGCTATAAAAGCTACTAATGGATTTCCATGTAATGCTATTCCTGCTGCAAAAATAAAAGTACATCCTATAGGAGAATATACTCCCGTTACTATAGCTGTTGTAAAAATTAACGGAACAAATCCTATTCCTCTAGTTAATGCTGTTAATGCTGCATTTCCATAAACCTTATCAGCCATTAAAGCCAATGATGCAGGATCTCCTGCTATTAAATCCATACTTGCTGCTGCTGCAGCTAAACCACCCATAATTGCAAAAATCCACCAATTTTTTTGAATTCTGGAAACTTGGTTTGAGAATATGGCAGTTAAGGAAACATTGCTTCCTGTATTTTCTTCAGATTTATTACTAGTTGCAAATATTACCATAATAATTACACCTGTTAATAGTGCCATTCCTGCCGGATCTAAATTAACTACATTCTCGCCTACATTTATTACACCAAATTTAGCTATTAAAAAATATACTAATACTGAAATAGTTCCTGTTATAACTCCCTTTTTAAAGCCATGCTGTGCACCTACTGCAACTGAAGGAAATATTGCAAAACCAGATACTACAAAGCTACTAACACTTCCTAATGGATCTAAGAAATTATATGGTAATTTCCCAAATAGATCTACTATTGCTTCCAATCCTACTAAAATCAACACACCATAAGTTGCACCTGCTACTAAAGAGGTAATTGCACCAATTTTATTATCTGGCAAAAATGTACCTATAATATCTGTAGCTAGCAAAATACTATGTATTAAAATAATAGAAGCGGCTATTGATGTTGGTATACCAAATCCTACTACTAAACCAAAACTTATAGCAAAGGACATAGCGGCTAATTCTTTTCTTGTTATTTTCTTTTCAAAATATTGTGAATAAATAGGTCTAAAACCATCATTAAAAACAGCAATACCTTGATTAGCCATTAAAGTTGCCAGTCCTCCTAAAAGAGCAATTATTATATATTTCATTAATTTCCTCCCTTATAATCCATTATTTCTTTTATTAAAGTAGGTAAAATATTTTCTCTATGCTGTGCAGTAAAGCCAAAGGCTTTCTTACCTTCTCTAACTTCTTTTTTTATAAAATCATCATCTTTAATATTTCCCGGCATTGATAATGTTGAACAATAATCTGCACCTACTAATGCTATAGCCATAGCTAAAGCACCACCACCGCCTGTGTTACATGCCCCAATGTAATAATCATATTCACCATTTTTTACTGCCATTGCAGCATCTAAATCATTTTTTATGTCAACTTGAATAGAATTATTTGATATTTTTAAAATATCGTTTGCAATTTCATTTTTATCAAATTGACCTCCTACTACTATTTTCATGTTAGACCTCCTATCAAATTCTAATATACAAAATTTTGTATATTTGGTATAATCTATTATATAGAATAATAAACAGTATGTCAATGAAAAGAGGTAGTCATGAATCATAGTAATTTACCAATACAATTTAGTAAATATGGAGCTAGTATTTTAAACTTATCAAGAATTTTTTTAACAATTGATGAAGGTAGTAAAATGCCTACTATTGATTCTCTTCAGGAACAATTAAATGTAGCAAGAGGAACCGTACAAAATTCTTTAAAATACTTAAAAGAAATAAAAGCTATTGAAATTATTTCTCGAGGGAAATTAGGAAGTTTTATAGTTAAAAAAAATATGAAAATTTTACTTGAAACTGCAGGAATTGATTTTCTACTAGGTGCTATGCCCCTACCTTATTCTAAAAGATACGAAGGTCTTTCAACTGCCATAGTAAATTCAATTGGTAAAAAATTTGGATTAAGAATAGTTTTATCCTACATGCTTGGTGCCAATACTAGACTCAATATGTTGGAAAATGATAGATGTGATTTTGCTATTTGCTCCCTTTATTCAGCAAAAAAAGCTATTGAAAATAATCTTTACAATATTTCCATAGTATCTGAACTTGGGGAATACAGCTATCTATCAAATCACTGTTTTGTATTTAGAAAGGGCCTGGAACCAATTATTAAGGACGGTTATAAACTAGCATTGGACAAAAACTCAATGGATCAACATTTACTAACAAAAAAATATGTTGGAAATAGAAAAGTTCAATACATTAATATGGAGTATAACAAAATTCTTAATAGTTTGGAGAAAAATGAAATTGATTGTGCTCTTTGGAACCTAGATGAAATAAAAGAACGAAATCTTAATTTGAAATATAAAATTATTGATGAGGAAAATAAGGACGATACTATAGCAACCTTTGTAGTTAGTGGAAAAAAACCTGAAATAAAAGAAATATTAAAAAAATCTATTAATAAAGAGGAATTGGTTGCTATTCAAAATGATGTAATGAACAGTAAATTTTTACCAAGTTATTAATATTAGGAGGATAAAATGAATTTAGAACGATTAAAAATACTGGAAGAGAATAATGTTATTTCAACTAAAGTTTATAATGCAATGGAAAATATAATATTTAAATTATTATTACCTAAAAGATTAAATTTATCAGATACTGATATGTTTTTCACCCACTTAGCAATGGCTATGGAAAGAAATCTAAAGGGAAATGGAATTGAGGAAGAACTAGATAATTTCTTAAAGGACGAAATTATTAAAAATAATAATTTTGAGTCTGCTAAAAAACTCTATGGATTAATGGAGGATTATTTCCCATGTAAATTAGATGATTCTGAAGAAGAATATATTTATATGCATCTAATTACCCTTATAGAAAATTCCAACATTCTAGTTCCCGGTCTAACCTTGGCTCATGAACATACAACTATAGACCTATCTGGAATAAAAAATGATGAAGACTGTAATTTAAATTCAAAGGAAGAAACAATTAAAGAATTTAAAAAACTATATAATGCCGGTATAAGAAATATATTAGATATGACCAACATTGGAATAGGTAGAAATATAGAATATGTTGAAGATGTTAGAAAGAATACTGGTTTAAATATTGTCTATGGAACTGGTTTCTATAAAGAACCTTTTTTGCCTAATTATGTGACTACAAAAAGTGTAGATGAACTATCTGAAATAATTATTGATGAACTAGTTAATGGAATTGAAAAAACAAATATAAGGGCAGGATTTATTGGTGAAATAGGTTCTAGTAAGGATACCATGACCGATTTAGAATTAAAGGTATTTGAAGCCTCTATTAAAGCGGCTAAAGAAACCGAAGCAGTAATTAGCACCCATACAACTTTAGGTACCTATGCTTTGGAACAATTAGAGCTATTTAAAAAGCATAATATGGACTTAGATAAAATAATAATTGGCCATATGGATATTTCTGGAAATCTAGATATTATTATGAAATTAATATCAGAAGGAGTTAACATAGGTTTTGATACTATTGGAAAAAACAATTATTTTCCTGATAGCAAAAGGGTTATGTTCTTAAAGGAAATAGAAAAAGCAGGTTTTATAAATAAGGTTGTACTTTCAATGGATATTACAAGAAAATCCAATATGGAATATAGAGGTGGTATAGGATACAACTATATTATAGATAAATTTATTCCAATGATGAAAGATGAAGGAATTTCTGATGAAAGTATCGATAAATTACTAAATAGTAATATACAAAGAATTTTTAAATGGAGGATTTAATAATATGAAAGCATATCCTTTAGAAAGTTTAAGCATTGATGATGCTATCCAATTACAGTTCAAATTAGTTGACACTATTACTAGGTTTTTTAATGGAGATGAAATGTTGGATTTAGGTGATTTAGGAGTAACTCCTGGACTAAACCAACCTATTAAAACCAGAACTATTGAAAAAATAATTTCTAGTTTTTTTAATACTGAAGATTCTGTACTAGTAAGAGGTTCCGGTACCAATGCTATTAAAGAAGCCCTGTATGTTTCAAAAAAAAATAATGGAAAAGTTTTACTTCATGATGCTCCTATTTATACAACTACTAAAATTTCCCTAGATATGTTGTCTATGGATTATATAAAAACCGATTTTAATAATGAAAATGAATTAATTAATATATTAAAAACTGAAAATATTAGTACAGTTATTGTACAACAAACTAGACAATCCTTTAATGATAATTACGATTATGAGCAAATTATAAAAACAATTAAGGAAAATAGCAAGGCTAATATAGTATGTGATGATAATTATGCAGTTTTAAAAACAAAGCATATTGGTAGTCAAATAGGTGCAGATTTATCATGTTTTTCCTCCTTTAAATTATTAGGACCGGAAGGTATAGGAATAGTAACCGGAAATGGAAAATTAATTGAAAAAATAAGAAAACTTCACTATTCTGGAGGCTCACAAGTACAAGGTCATGAAGCAATGTCGGTATTAAGAGGATTAGTATATGCTCCAGTTAGTTTAGCTATACAAGCAACTCAAATTTTAGAAATTAAGGAAAAAATATTAGAACTTAAAGACCCTAGAATTAAAGATGTTATTATTGCCAATGCACAATCCAAGGTAATTATAGTTGAATTTAAGGATAATATTGCAAAAAAAGTACTTGAAAACTCTGTAAAACTAGGTGCAGCACCTTACCCTGTAGGCTCGGAATCAAAGTATGAAATAGTACCTATGTTCTATAGAATTTCAAAAAGCAGTCTTGGAAATAATGAAGAACTTTTAGATAGAACAATAAGAATAAATCCAATGAGAGCAGGTGCCGATACGGTTATTCGAATTTTACTTAAATCTATGGAGGAAATATGTTTGTAGAAAATCTTTTAAAAAGAAATCCTGATCTAATTAATCAGGTATATAAATTTCATAGAGAAAATAAAATTGATCCTGATACTTTTGTAATAGATTTAGATACTTTTTTAATAAATGCTAAAAAACTTAAAGAAAATGCAGATAAAAAAAATATTCGACTTTTTTTTATGCTTAAACAATTAGGTAGAAATCCCTACTTAGCAAGAAAATTAGTCGATATAGGATATGATGGTGCTGTAGTCGTTGATTTTAGAGAAGCACAAATTATGATGAAAAACAATATTCCTATTTGTAATGCAGGACATTTGGTACAAATTCCAAATGGATTTTTGAAAAAATTAATGAGCTATGGAGCTGAATTTATAACAGTTTACTCTTTAGAAAAATTAGAACTAATCAATACTATTGCTAGAGAATTAGGAATTGTTCAAAAGATTATGGTTCGTGTAGTATCTGATGACGATCTACTGTATGATGGCCAAGAAGCAGGATTTTTTCCAAATGAACTAGAAAAATTATTACAGGCTAGTAAACAATTAAAAAACATTGAAATTAAAGGAGTTACTAATTTCCCAACATTTTTATATGACGAATCTTCTAATACCATTAAAGAAACCAATAATTTGTCCACATTAAAAAAAGCTGTCAAGTTTTTTAGGGATAATAATATTGAAATAGAAGAAATAAATATGCCTTCAGCAACTTCCATAGCTAATTTAGATTTAATAAAAGAACATGGTGGAACTTCAGGAGAACCCGGACATGGATTAACAGCTTCAACTCCCTTAAGTAAATATACAGACACTGTAGAATTACCATGTGTTTGCTATTTAACTGAAGTTTCCCACAATTTCAAAAATAAGAGTAAGGTCTATGGTGGAGGAATATACAGAAGAGGTCATATGGAAAAAGCCATAGTAAAAGAATATGATAGCTCTCAGGAACTAGTAAAAATAAAGCCTACTAATTTAGAAAGTATCGATTATTATTTCGAGCTAGATAAGCAATATGATATTGGTACAACAGTTATTCTATCTTTTAGATTTCAAATATTTGTTACGAGAAGTAATGTTGTTATAATTGAGGGAATCCGTAATAATAAGGCAAAAATCGTAGGTATATATAATTCATTAGGTGATAAATATGAAAATTAATAATTTTATAGTCTTAGTATTAGATAGCTTTGGTATAGGAGAAATGGCCGATGTTTCTAAGGTAAGACCCCAAGACAAGGGCAGTAATACCGTTTTGCATCTTATGGAAAACAAAGAAGCTAAATATTGGAATAATCTTGAAAAACTAGGATTATTTAATGCATTAGGAAATGATAAATATAAAAACAAATACAGTAAAACTGCTACTTATGGTAAAAGCGAATTAAAGCATTTTGGAGCAGATACTTTTTTCGGCCATCAAGAAATTATAGGAACTAGACCTAAAGAACCTATAAAAATGAAGTTTTCAGAAGTAATTGATGAAGTAGAAAATGATTTAGAAAGAAACAACTTTAAAGTTAATAGATATAAAAAAAACAACTTAGAACTATTAGTTGTAAACAAATCAATTTTTATTGGTGATAATATGGAAACTGATTTAGGACAAGCTATAAATGTTGTTGGTGCATTGGATATATCTGGATTTGATAATATAAAAAAAGTAGGAAATATAGTTAGAAAACATGTTAAGGTTCCTAGAGTAATTGCGTTTGGTGGATCTGATGTTGTTTATAGCGACTTAGAAGCCAATGTAATTACAAAAGATGATTATATTGGAGTAGATGCTCCTAATTCTGGAGTATATAAAAAGAATTACCATTGCGTTCACATAGGCTATGGAGTAGAGCCAACAGTACAATTACCCTATATTTTAAATAAAATAGACATTAAAACATATCTTTATGGTAAAGTTGCTGATATTTGCTATAATCCCAATGACCTCTTCTATCCTAATGTTGATACCGATTTAGTCTTTATGGATTTAATCCATAATTTAAAATCCAATAAAAAGGGATTCCATTTTGTAAATATACAGGAAACCGACTTATCGGGACATGACCAAAATCCTGAAAAATATATTAATATTGTAAATAAATCAGATGTATATATTGGTGGCCTAATAAAATTATTAGGAAAAGATGATTTATTAATAGTTATGGCTGACCATGGCAATGATCCAACAAATGGTAGTAGCAAACATAGTAGGGAAAATGTTCCAATACTAATATATAATAGTAAAATTTCTAATATTCAAAAACCAAACTATATTGGACTTCGAAAAACAATGGCCGATGTAGGTGCTACCGGTGCTGAATTCTATGGTACTAAATTAGAAAATGGTACTAGTTTTTTAAAGGAATTAAAGCTTTAATTTTTTACAATTAATATAGTAGTATTAAAAAATATTTTGAAATTTAATAAAAAAATCATCTAAAGGTTACTAACAATAACTCTTAGATGATTTTTATTACTAATTAATCTTCTATTTGAATTTTTCTATATCAAAAGGTGTTAGAAGCCATTCTTTATTTGGCCAATTTTCAACTTCTGCTATATTTTGTAAGGCTTTTATACAAAACTCCACTATTACTTTTGATGGGTCATCATATTTTAATATATCTTCTAATGATAAGAAATACTCAGCTTTTTCAGGACTGTAATAAGCTTCTTTTGGTTCTATTGGTAAGTTGCTTATATCCTTTTCTAAGAATGGATAGGCAAGAATAAATAGACTAGGATCATCTACATTTTCATCTCCTGGCCAAAAACCAAATTCAACAAATTGCTCATTAAAGGCTACTTTTTCTATTATTCCTTCTCCTGTAAATGGTCTTTCTTCTCCTGCAAATAATACTGTTGTCATATCAAATGTTCCCCAGAACATTGAAGGTAATATTTTTTTACCCTTATAAGCAGAAGCAAAGTCTAAAAGTGCATTTCTGACTAATACGCATATTTCAAAATAATTTAATGCACTACGTTTATCAAAATCTACTTTATTTGTTTGCTCATTAAAAGGTGTTGTGAAGAATACTTCTTGTGGTACAGGATAAATTTTAACAGGATGTCCTATACTTTCTAAAATTTGTAAATAATCTTTATAATAATCTGCAACTGAAGCATTGTCTCTTAATAGGAACTTAGCTGTTTTTCCACTTGTACAAATTGCTTTTACACTAGCTTCATGTAAGTTTAATTGAACTTCAAAACTATAGCCATGATCATTAATAAGACCTGTAGTAAAACCTTCTGCAGTTATGTTAAGTAACGATTGATTCCATTCCGGTTGTGGAGACATTTTGTTTAGTTTAGTTTTGCCCATCATTTGAAGAATCATGTGCATAGTAATGTTAGTGTCTCTCCACTCACTATATTTTTGTAACTTCATAAAATCACCTCATTGATTTATTATATTATTTTATGGTATATATAGTAATAATATATATAATTTTTATTTATATGTATTATTAATATACATTAATTATAACATAATATATGTAAAAGGAGGTTGTATTGATTTCTCAAGTGTGGGAGTCTCTAATGACTCGCTCAGATTTTTATATAGAATTAATATTAGAACATTTAACAATTTCTATTATTGCTATATTAATAGCCGGTATTATTGGGCTAATAATAGGAATTTTAATTAGCGAATACAAGGGAGCATCTGAATTTGTTTTAATGTTTATTAATATTATTTACACAATTCCGTCAATATCCCTATTGGGATTATTGATTCCTTTTTCAGGAATAGGCAACAAGACCGCTATTATTGCTTTAATAGTATACGCCTTACTGCCTATGGTTAGAAGTACCCATACGGGAATTACCAATATAGATGATAAGATAATAGAAGCTGCACGAGGTATGGGAAGTACGGACTTTCAAATACTTTATAAAATACAATTACCTCTCGCCTTCCCTGTTATAATGTCAGGACTAAGAAATATGGTTATAATGACCATAGCCTTAACCGGTATTGCTTCCTTCATTGGAGCAGGCGGATTGGGAGTTGCTATTTACAGGGGTATAACAACAAATAATATAGCTATGACTATAGCTGGAAGTTTATTAATTGCCATATTGGCTTTTGTTTTAGATTTTATACTTGGTAGATTAGAAAAATATGTAAATAATAAAAGTAGCAATAAAAGCAATAAAAAACTTATACCTATTTTGGCAGCTTTGGCTATAGGTGCTATAACCTTAGTTGCTTTAGTGGCTTTCCCTATGAAAAAAGATAAAATTCATGTTGCTACAAAACCAATGACCGAGCAACAGATTATGGGCGAAATGTTAAAATATTTAATTGAAGATGGCTCTAATTTAAAAGTAGATATTACCCATGGAGTTGGAGGTGGAACTTCAAATATTCAACCAGCTATGGAAACCGGAGAATTTGATATATATCCGGAATATACAGGAACTGGATGGAATGTTGTACTAAAACAAGATGGAATTTACGATGAAAGCATGTTTAATGAAATGCAAAAGGAATATAATGATAAATTCAATATGCAATGGTTAGGCATCTATGGATTTAACAATACCTTTGGACTAGTAGTAGATAAAGATATTGCTGAAGAACATAATATTAAAACCTATTCCGATTTAGCAAAATATGCACCAGATCTGATATTTGGAGCAGAGTATGACTTCTTCGAAAGAGAAGATGGATTTGATGCTTTAAGTGAACTATATGGATTTAACTTTAAAAAGGTAGTTGATATTGACATTGGATTAAAACACAAAGCTATGGAGCAAAAGGAAATTAATGTAATGAATATATTCACTACAGACGGACAGCTAAGTAAGGCTAATGTAGTAGTTCTTGAAGACGATAAAAACTTCTATCCTTCGTATGTATGTGGCAATGTTGTCAGAAATGAAATTTTAGAAAAATATCCTGAACTTAAAGATATTATATCTAAAACCGATAATTTAATAAGTGAAGCTGAAATGGCAAATTTAAATTATCTTGTTGAAGGTGAAGGTCAAGATCCAAAAGTTGTAGCTAAAACATTTTTGGAAGAAAAAGGATTACTTAAATAGAAAATAGGAAGGTTAATATAATGGAACAAAATTGCCATATTCAATTTAAACATGTAGATAAATTCTATGGTGAAAACAAACTTATACAGGATTTAAACTTTTGTATCGAAAAAGGTGAATTTGTAACCTTAATAGGTAGTTCAGGCTCAGGTAAAACAACTATTTTAAAAATGATAAATGGTTTAATACCTATAAACTCCGGTGAAATTTTCATAAACAATAAAAATATTGCTAATGAAAATATGATAATGTTAAGGAGAAATATTGGCTACGCTATTCAAGGCTCTGCACTTTTCCCACATATGACAGTTGAAAAAAATATATCTTATGTTCCTAACTTATTAAATAAAAGAGATAAGGAAAGGACTAAGAAAACAGTAAAAAAATGGATGGATATTGTAGGACTAGAAGAAGAAATGCTTTCTAGATACCCTAATGAACTTTCAGGAGGACAACAACAAAGAGTTGGAATTGCTAGGGCCTTAGCAGCAAATCCTGAAATTTTACTAATGGATGAACCCTTTGGTGCTGTTGATGAAATAACTAGAAGACAGCTACAGGATGAAATAAAAAGAATTCATAAAGAAACAGGTATTACTATTGTATTTGTTACACATGATATAAGAGAAGCTTTAAGCTTAGGAACTAAAATTATGATATTACAAGAAGGAGATATTGTTCAATACGATACTCCTGAAAATATTAAAGAAAATCAACAAAATCCATATATTAAAGATTTATTAGGTGAATATATAGATTTTGAATAGATAAATTAGGCATATTGTAACCTGTTATTTAATGTATATTAAAATAATAATTAAATCCGAAGTAAAATAGAAATATTTTTATTTTACTTCGGATTTTTTATTGTCTATATTTTCCAGCAATAAATAGTTTCTATAAAAATATTGACAAAATTTAAAATATGCTATAATGTATATACTAGCATATACACTTAAGTACACTTATTATTTACCTAGGAGATAAAATGAATATACATATTAGTAAACATTCACCTAAGCCTATATATGAACAAATTTCCTCACAAATAAAAAATTTAATACTTAATAATAAATTAAAACCAGGAGATAAATTACCTTCAATGCGTGAATTAGCTAAAATATTGCAGGTTAGTGTAATAACTACACAAAAAGCATATGAGGAACTATTAGAAGATGGTCATATTGAAACAATAGTAGGTAAAGGAACCTTTGTCAAAAAAAGCAATACATCTTTTATTCTAGATGAACAATATAAGGAATTAGAAGATAAAGTCGACGAGATTGTTAGAATTGCAAAACAATATAAAATAGAAGAGGAATATTTAATTAAGCTTATTAAAGAATTTTATAAAGGAGAAAATATTAATGGATAATGCAATCCAATTAAAAAATATTAGTAAGAACTATGAAGACTTCTCTTTAAACTCTATTTCTTTTAACATACCAAAAGGATATATTACAGGTTTAGTTGGAGAAAATGGTGCTGGGAAAACAACATTATTAAAAATAATAATGCAGCTTATAAGTTACGACAATGGCGAAGTCTATATTGATGAAAAAATTATTAAAACTAGAAATTATGAATTATATAATTCAATATATATTATATACGATAGTATTAATTTAAATGAAAGATTAACAAGTAAACAGTATGGAAAAATATATGAAAACCTATATGATAATTGGGATAAGGACTATTATGAATATTTAATAGCTTATTTAAATTTACCTAAAGACAAGGCTATTAGTACATTTTCCAAAGGTATGAAAGTAAAAGTTAATTTCGCTTTAGCCTTAGCTACAAGACCAAAAATACTTTTACTTGATGAAGCAACCTCCGGTTTAGATCCTTTAGTAAGAGATGACATTTTAAATCTACTATTGGAATTTGTCCAAGATGATAGTAATACGGTTTTAATTTCTTCTCATATTACTTCAGATTTAGACAAAGTTGCCGATAAATTGATTTTTTTACACAAGGGAAAGATTTTTTTAGATGAATATACCTATAATATCGACAGCCAGTATGGCATGATTTATTGCGATATTAACGAACTAAATACCTATCTTCCTTATTGTCTGGCCTATATAAAGAATGAATTTGGTTTTCAACTACTTATAAAGAAAAAAGAAAAATTACTTGTAGATTTCCCAAATATAAAAATTGAGAAAACCTGCTTTGAAGATATCATTAAAATAATTGGAAAGGGGAATGTTTTATGAAAGGTTTAATAATATATGATTATTTGTCGGTGTTTAAAAAGCTATTAAATAAGTCCATATTAATTTCTGTTTCTTTTAGCTTATTCTTGGGAATATTTATTCTTCAAGAACCTTTAGCTACTTTACTGATTAATGGATATATGCTTAGTTTAATTTCCTATATACCTATGGCTTTTTTTGAAAATAATACAGAATCCGGAAGCTTCTTACGTACTTTAACCTTTCCACTTAGTATAAAGCAAATAGTCCTTAGTAGATATTTTACAGCATTACTATACTTAGGTATTTACTCTCTACTATTTGGTATAGGTATAGTTGGAGCAATTATTGTAAATGGTTCTTTTAAAGTTTACTTCTATCCATATATAATTAGTATATTTGTTGGAATTCTCATACTATCATTGGGATTAATTGGAAACTTTTCCAATAAAACACAAGTAATTAACTTATATATAGTGCTTGCCTTTGTTTTTATTTTGTATTTGTTTTTAAGTAATTTTCAAGTTAAGAATATATTATTATCGTTAAAAGATTTACCTAACTATTCTTATATTTTAGGTGGAATAATTACTTACTTTTCTATTTTAATTGGCTCTTACTTAATCTCTACTAAACTACTAAATCATAAACTTAAACATAAATAACTTAACATAACTTGTTTATAAAACCTTGTTCATATCCTAAGTGATATTAGCAAGGTTTTTTCTTCTTAATGATTTTTATATTTATTTCTATCATATTTATTAATTTAAAGGTTATATTAGAATTCTAAGAATGTTTCACGTGAAACATTCTTCAGTGTTTTTTAAATTGTTTCACGTGAAACATTTTTTATAAAATTCTAATAAATTCCCATTTTACATAGCTATAGTTTACTATTAATGTTAATTTAAAAGGCCTTAAAAGGCATTTTAAAGCCAAATGTTTAAATACCAACGTTTAAGGCTCTAGATTGTTAATTCTTTGTCTCCATAAATGAATTAAGGTGTATTTATCAATTTCTTTATTATTTTAAAATTTATTCAAATAGGTCCTATGTCCTATTATTTGAATATTCTCTATGATATAATCAACATAGTTATGTAATAAAGTAATTATTAATTTAAGAGGTATGTTTTGACAAATAATTTAGCCAACAATAGTTGTGAGGCCTTTAACATTACTGAAGAGTTAAAAGATTTACCAACTATTGAAAAATCAATTATAAAAAGATACAGAAAAAACATTTGGTCCAAATTCATCAAAGCTATTAAGGAATATGATTTAATACAAGATGGCGATAAAATAGCCGTTGCTATTTCCGGAGGAAAAGATAGTTTATTACTTGCAAAATTATTTCAAGAACTTAAAAAGAATGGAAAAAACAATTTTGAAGTAGAATTTATAGCCATGGATCCAGGTTATCATAAGGATATTAGGAAATTACTGGAAAATAATTGTAAGTATTTAAATATTCCTGTTAATATTTATGATGCCGATATTTTCGAAGTAGCCGATAAAATTGCTGGCAAATATCCATGTTATATGTGTGCAAGAATGAGAAGAGGTTCTCTATATGCAAAAGCTCAAGAGTTAGGATGTAATAAGTTAGCTTTAGGCCATCATTTTAATGATGTTATTGAAACTAATTTGTTAAATATTTTATGTGCCGGTAATTTTAAGACAATGATGCCTAAACTTAAGGCCCAAAACTTTGAAAATATGGAAATAATTAGACCTTTGTACTTAATAAAGGAAAACTATATTATTAGATGGATGAATTACACCGGCTTAATGCCATTAAATTGTGCTTGTATGGTAGCAGCAAAAAAAATTGGTTCTACTAGGGTAAAAATTAAACAACTAATTGAAGATATGGAAAAAAATGGTTTTACAAATGTAGATATCAATATTTTTAGATCTGCTCAAAATGTTGAATTAGACCGAGTTTTAGGTTATTCTAAGAATGGAGAATATCATAATTTTTTAGATGACTATTAAAAATATTTTGGAGGTATTATATGAATTGCTTATATGCAAAAATTTTAGACGATTTATACTACATTGGTGCCAATGATAGACAAACAACCTTGTTTGAGAATATGTGGCCACTTCCTGAAGGTGTGTCCTATAATGCATATTTAATAAGGGATGAAAAAACCGCCTTACTTGATACTGTTAGAATTAATAAGGTTGATGGTTTTGTTAATAAGGTTTTAGAGGTTTTAGATGGAAGAAAACTGGATTATTTAGTTATTCACCATATGGAACCTGATCATTCAGGATGTATAACCGATATTTTAAAACTATTTCCTGATCTAATTTTCGTTGGAAATAAAAAAACAAAATCCATGCTTTATGACTTTTTAGAATTAACTCCTGATGATGATAAATTCATAGAAGTTAAAGATGGAGATGTATTGGACTTAGGAAAAAGACAATTACAATTTGTAATGACACCAATGGTTCATTGGCCTGAATCTATGGTAAGTTACGAGCCAAATGACAAAGTATTATTCTCACAGGACATATTTGGTGGTTTTGGTACTGTAGATGGTGCTATATTTGATGATCAAGCAGATTACAATATATTTAGATCTGAAACAAGAAGATATTATTCTAATATTGTTGGTAAATACTCAATGATGGCTGTTAAGGCAATTGAAAAAGTAAAACAATTAGACATAAATATAATTTGCCCGGTACATGGTTTTGTTTGGAGGGAAAATCCACAAACAATTATTGATGATTACGAAAAATGGGCTAATTATGAAGTAGAAGACGGTGTTGTAATAGTTTACGGCTCAATGTATGGTAATACAGAAGGAATGGCTGACCATTTAGCTACTTTCCTTGCTAAAGAAGGAGTAAAGAACATAAAGGTATTTGATGTTTCTAAAACTCATGCTTCCTATATTTTAAATGAAATATGGAAATACAAAGGTCTTATACTAGGTTCTGCTACTTATGATAATAGTGTGTATCCTAATATGTATAATTTATTAAATGTTTTAAAATATAATAAAATTAAAAACCATGTATTAGGAATTTTCGGCTCCTACGGTTGGAGTGGTGGAGCTGTAAAAGATTTAAAGGCTTTTGCAGAAACCGGAAAATTTGATGTACTGGAAACAGTTGTAGAGGCCAGGGGAACAATGCATAAAGAAGAAGAAGAACAATTACGTCTACTAGCTAAGGAAATGGCTGAAAAATTAAAAGAAAAATAATCTCAATAGTCCTAGAATAAATCTAGGGCTATTTTTTTAGTTCCTCCTACCTTAATGCTCGAACATATGTTTGCTTTTCAGGTTTTTTTATGATAAAATTCTTTAAAGGTGATTTTATGGACAATTTATCAAAAAAGATTCAAATACTTACAGACGCTGCAAAATACGATGTTTCCTGTTCTTCTAGTGGCAGTAATAGAAAGAATACTAAAAATGGCCTAGGCAATGCTAATATTTCCGGTATATGTCACTCCTGGTCTGAAGATGGAAGATGTATTTCTCTTTTAAAAATACTCTTAACAAATAAATGTATCTATGATTGTGATTATTGTATTAATAGGGCAAGTAACGATATTCCTAGGGAGATTTTTTCCATTGATGAAATAGTTGAACTTACAATTAACTTCTATAAAAGAAATTATATTGAAGGTCTTTTTTTAAGTTCCGGTGTTTATAAAAGTCCGGATTATACTATGGAATTACTAATTTCCATTGCAAGAAAATTACGGGAAGAAGAAAATTTTAACGGTTATATACATATGAAAGCAATTCCCGGTTCTTCTGAAGAATTAATAAGGGAATTAGGAAAATATATAGACAGGGTTAGTGTAAATATAGAGCTTCCTTCAGAAAAAAGCCTTAAAATATATGCACCCCAAAAAAAATATGAAAAAATACTTACTCCTATGAATATTATAAAAAACAGTATATTTGAAAACAGATTTGATAAAAGAAAGTTTAAAAAAGCTCCAAATTTTATTAATGCAGGACAAACTACTCAAATGATTATAGGTGCAAGTAAGGAAACAGATTATGAAATAATAAAAAAATCCGAAGAACTTTATAGAACTATGAAAATGAAAAGGGTGTATTATTCAGCCTTTGTTCCCGTTTCATCGTCTAAACTTCTATCAACTATTACCGAACCACCTTTAAGAAGGGAACATAGGATTTATCAGGCTGATTTTCTTTTAAGATTTTATAACTATAAGTCCGATGAAATATTAAATAAAAATAATCCAAATTTTGATATGAATTTAGACCCTAAGGCTAATTGGGCATTAAATAATCTACATCTATTTCCAATGGAAATCAATAGGGCTTCCTACTACCAATTACTGCGTATACCCGGACTTGGTCCAACATCTGCTAAAAGAATAATCTCCTACAGAAAATTAGGAAAATTAAAATATGATGACTTAAAAAAAATAGGTGTAGTATTAAAAAGGGCTAAATATTTTATAACGGTAAATGGAGAATATAGAGGTTTAAGAAAGGACAATAGCCTTAAAATTAAAGAAATGTTAGCAATATCCGATACAAGTAATATAGAGCAATTGAGTTTTATAAGCTGATGATATATTTATACGATAACAGCCTTACAGGTTTTCTAACCTGCATATACTATGGCTATAAAAACTATAAGGACTTAGAAAATATTCAAGAAAATAATATACAAATGAATATTTTCTCTAAGTATAAATATATTGAAAGTGAAGAAGATAAGGCTAATATTATAATTAACTATTTAAGCTCAAATTTTAATAAAGCTCTTATAAACTCCATTTATAACGTGTTTCTCTCTAACAATGTAGAAAAGGAAATGACTATATTAAATACTATTATCCTAGCAGGAAAATATGGTAACAGGGTTTTAAGTCTTCCCAATAATAATATTTTTAGATTTAATAAAATAGAAAGAAATGTATTATTCGAAAAACATAGATTTGAAGGACTTCTAAGGTTTTCAGAAATCCAAAATGGATTTTTGTATGCACCTTTTGAGCCAGAAAACAATATACTACCACTATTAATAAGTCACTTTGTCAACAGATTGCAAAACCAACAGTTCTTAATTCATGATGTAAAGAGAAATTATGTAGCTATTTATGAACAAAACAAGTTGGAATTTTTTGATGTTGAAGAGTTAAACATTGAATATTCTAAAGATGAAATAAAATATCAAAACCTTTGGAATATATTTTTTAAAGCCATTAGTATAAAAGAGCGTAAGAATTTAAAACAACAGGTAAGCTTTATGCCAAAAAAATATTGGAAGTATTTAATAGAAAAGAAATAATAATTTATTTCTTTTCTTTTTTATATAAGCTAATAAAACAAATTAGTTTTTAATTATAATTAGTACTATAATCTATTTATAGGATAAGTGAAAGGAGATAGTCTATGAAATACGATTTTACAACAAGTCCAAATAGAAGAAACATGGGCTCTGCAAAATGGAAACAAATGCTAAACTGGTCACCTAATATTCCAAATGATATAGTTCCCTTATCTGTAGCAGATATGGAACTGGATAATCCTCCTGAAATAAAAGAAGGTTTGTCTAAATTTGCACTAGAAGCCGTTTACGGCTATACAGTACCTACCGACGACTATTATGAGGCAGTAATATCTTGGATGAAAAGAAGGCATAACTTTAATATAGAAAAGGAATGGATAGTTACAACACCTGGCGTAGTTACAGCATTTTATAACGCTGTAAAGGCATACACCAACATTGGTGATGGGGTAATTATTATGACTCCTGTCTATTATCCTTTTTATAGCTCTATAGAAAAATCTAAAAGAAAGTTAATTAAAAACCCATTACTAAATAAAAATGGTTATTATGAAATAGATTTTGAAAATTTAGAAAAATTATGTAAGGAAGAATCAAATAAGGTAATACTCTTTTGTTCTCCTCATAATCCTATTGGTAGAGTATGGAAGAGAGAAGAACTGGAAAAATTAGAAAAAATCGTATTAGAAAATAATATGATAGTAATATCTGATGAAATACACCATGACCTAATTCTACCTGGAAACAAACATACAGTTTTTCAAACATTATCAAATGAAATTGCAGAAAGAACAATAACCTGTACTGCACCAAGTAAAACCTTTAATTTAGCAGGGCTTGCCTGTTCAAATATAATAATTAAAAATGAAGACTTGAGAAATAAATTTATAGAAGAAATGGGTAAATCAGGCTCTACAATGGTAAATATCTTTGGTTATGAGGGATGTAAACTAGCCTATAATAAATGTGAGAACTGGCTAGAAGAACTACTAGATTTAATATCTACCAATAAAAATTTAGTAGAAAATTTCTTTAAAGAAAAATATCCGAAAATAACCGTTACCAATATGGAAGGTACCTATTTGCAATGGATTAATTTTAAAGCGCTTAATATGGACAAAGACCAACTTGAAAACTTTATGCACAAGGAAGCCTTTTTTATTACAGACGAAGGCTATATTTTTGGTGAAGAAGGAAGTGGATACGAAAGAATTAATTTAGCAGTAGCAACTGAGAAATTGAAAATATGCTTAAAATATTTAGACAGGGCATTAGAAAAAGTATATTAATAAAATAGCAGAATAGAATTTATTTTCTACTCTGCTATTTTTCTGTAGTTTCATTTTTATAATTTTCTCCCCAAATACGAAGAGGATCTAAAATAGGCTTAAACTATAGCCTGTTTCTGTTAATGTATATTCTACTTTAGGAGGCACTTCAGCGTAGTCTTTTCTTGTTAAAAGTCCCATTTCCTCCATTTTTTTTAAATTTTAAGTTAAAACCTTTTGAGAAATTGTTCCTATGGATTTTTTCAACTCTCCAAACCTTTTAGTTCCGTCAATTAAATCCCTAATTATTAAAACAGACCATTTATTAGAAATTAATATTAAAGTCACTTCTACTGGACAATCTGGCATATTCTTCATTTAATTACCTCCAATAAAAAAAGTGCTTGCTTTACAAATACTACTATAGCAATTATTATAAAGATACAAACAACATATTTCAATAAGCAGAAGAGCCTAAAAGGAGGAAATCCTATGAAAATTGGAATAATAGCCGCTAATGGAAAAGCAGGAAAGCTTATAACAGCAGAAGCAGTAAAAAGAGGACTTGATGTAACAGCAATAGTTAGAGGTGAAAATAAAACAGAAGCAAATAAAGTCATTAAAAAGGACATTTTTGATTTAACCTATGATGATTTAAAGGATTTTGATGTAATAGTCGATGCTTTTGGAACCTGGTCTAATGAAACCTTTCCTATACACTCTACAAGCTTAAAACACTTAGCAGATCTTTTAAGCGGAAAAGAAAATAGACTATTAGTCGTTGGTGGTGCAGGTAGTCTTTATGTAGATAAGGAGCATAAAACAAGATTAATGGATAGTCCTGATTTTCCTGATGCCTTTATGCCTTTAGCAACTGCAATGGGAAAATCTCTAGATGAATTAAGAAAAAGACATGATGTTAAATGGACATATATTAGTCCTGCTGCTGATTTTCAGGCAGATGGTAAAAGAACCGGAGAATACTTACTAGCAGGTGAAGAATACACTACAAATGCTAATAATGAAAGTGTAATAAGCTATGCTGACTATGCTATAGCAATGATTGACGAAGCAGTTAAGGGAAACCATATTCAAGAAAGAATATCCGTATTAAAAAAATAATTTATAAATAATAAAAATCTAATAATAAAAGGCGTATATGTAAATAAATTTACTGATTTATATATACGCCTTTTTTAGTAAATTTGCCAAAACTTAACTATTGTGTTATTCTATTAGTACATTAATAGTTGAGAGGTGTAAAACATGACAAAAATAAGAGAATTTAAAAAAACTATTGTATTGTTTTCAATGATTTTAATTGCATTGGTTATTATTGCTTACAGTGGAGATTTTAATGAATTTGGATTGGAAAATACAATTGCTGAAAATACTCTATATGAAAATACCACCTATACCTTAGAATAATATAAGAAATTAAAAGAAGTTATATATGAAAAAAAGAGTTTTTTTAATTTTAACTATAGCTATTGGTTTATTTGTTTTTTCTAGTTGTAATTCAAAAAACAATAATGTAAGCTCAGAAAAACCGGCTAAAAAAGAATCCGAAATTGAAATAGTCGATCTTTTAAATAATAAAGTTTTAAAGAAAATCAGAGAAGAGGATGAGGAATTTTCAAAAATTACTACGTTTTTCGAAAAATTTGAAGATGCTATTGATGAAGAGGAATATGAATCTTTAGAAGAAAATATAGATTCAATAAAGGATATTTTTTCTCCTTCAAAAATACCGGATGGTTCAACAGAATACTTAGAATTTAAATTTTACCAAAGTAAAATAGAAACGGTTTTAGGTAAAAATAACGATAAAATGTTAAATGGTATGAATGTTATTTTATACAAGGACAGTCCCTACATAAGTATGAAAATTTTAAATACTTTTGAAATGAATTTTAAAATATCCCAAAAAGATTATGACTACTTAATAGAACTAGCAAGCTAAATCCAATTTGTGATTTAGCTTTTTTATTTAAAGAATTTTTCTAAAATTTTCCTCTTTTTTAATATTTTTGCAATAATAAACTTAACAATAAGTAATACAATAATAAAAATAGTTAATGGAAGTTTATATTTATTATAAAGATTTGTAAAAATAAAATAACTTAGAAGTATTGTTACAACTAATGCTAAGAAATCTAAAATAATAATCCTATAATAATTTTCTTCCCTTATGAAATTTCTCATGTAATTGTTAAAGTCCACTTTCCTGTCTAATAATTTTCCAATAGCAAAAGGAGCTAATATAAATATAGCCATAAATAGTTTAGAAATAGTAGATAGTATTATTATATATAGTATTAAGCCAATTATTCTCATGATTTTTCTCCTAAATATATTATATATTCTAATAAAGTATATCAAATATTTAAAATTGCTATAATAAAATGTAGAATATTTAATTTATTAAACTATAATTATTGGTATTATTATAATGGAGTTTTTTACTGCTTACTATAGTTTAAAATAATACTATTGGAGATACTATGATAAAAAAAATTGAAAATATAGATACAAAAATTAAAATATCAAGCTATATATTAAATGATTTATCTAATTGGTTTGGCCTAGCTGAAAGCACTAAGGAATATATTGAAAAAAGTTCAAAAATGGATTTTTGGACATACTATATAAATAATTCCCCTGTAGGTTTTATAGCTCTTAAGGAAACTAGCACTAGTACTGCAGAAATCTATGTTATGGGAATTTTAAAAAAATATCATAAGCAGGGTATTGGTAAAAAATTATTTAATGAATTTTTTAACTTTGCTAAAAATAAGAATTATGATTTTATTCAGGTAAAAACAGTAGCTAAAGGATTTTATAAGGAATATGATGCTACTAATGTTTTCTACAAAAGATTAGGCTTTAAAGAACTGGAAGTTTTTCCAACTCTTTGGGATAATTGGAATCCTTGCCAAGTTTTAATTATGGCTATAAATTAAAATATAGGAGTACAGTTTTATTGTACTCCTATATTAATTAATAATCCTTTAAGTTTTTTAAAAGTTCTTTAGTAAATTCCCATGTTCTTTCAACAGATGAAATTGACAAATTTTCATTAAAAGTGTGAACATCTCTTAAATCTGGACCATAGCTTAAAATATCTAATTCCTTTTTCTTTGCCTTTATTATACCTGTTTCTAAACCACAATGGGCGGCACTAATTAAAGGCTCCTTATTAAATAGCTTTTTATAACTTTTTATTGCCAAGTCCCTAATTCTTGATTGGTCACTAAATTCCCAAGCAGGATATTCTTTTTCAACCCATGATTTTGCATCTACTAAGTCCGCTAATATTTCTATTTCATTTAATTCGTCTTTTAAGATACTATCTACACTGGACCTTACACAGGACATAAAAGTAATGGATTTTTCTGAATTAATTATAACTCCAATATTAGAACTACTTTGAACCAAATCCTTAATATTCAAATCCATATCCCTTACTCCGTATAAGATTAAATTCATGAAATAAATAAGTCTTTTGGTCAAATCCTTACTAAAAGCTAAGTCTATACTTTCTATATATTTTCTTTCAATTAATAGGTTCTTATCGGAAAATTTATATTCATTTCTTAACACTTCAGAGAAATTATCTATAATTTCCATTGCCTTTTCTAAATCAGCTTCTTTAATAGCTATTATTACATTTCCAGTATTAGCTATTGCATTGTGTTTAGACCCTCCTATAAGTTCGGCAATTCGAAAATCTATTTTCTTTTTTAATTCATAGAGAATTCTTCCCATTAACTTAATTGAATTACCTCTTTGTTTGTGGATTTCCATACCTGAATGACCACCAAGTAATCCTGAAATACTTATTTCTATTCCAACTCTGTCCTTTATTTTCTCATATTCTTTTTTAAATTCAACATAGGAATTAGCCCCACCTGAACAACTAGCTAAAAATACACCTTCTTCTTCAGCATCAATATTTAAAAGTATATTTCCAGAAAGTAGTTTCCCATCTACTGCATTTGCACCATCCATTCCCGTTTCTTCATTAGTTGTAATTAATACCTCTACATTAGGGTGTTCTATACTATTGCTATCTAAAATAGATAAAGCATATGCAATAGCTATTCCATCATCTCCTCCTAAGGTTGTATCTAAGGCTTTTAACTTATCTCCTTCTACAATCCATTTTATAGGATCACAGGTAAAATCATGTAAACTATTTTCTGTCTTTTCGCAAACCATATCCATATGGCCCTGAATAATAACAGTTGGTGCATTTTCAAAACCTGGTGTAGCGGATTTTTTTATAATAACATTGTTCTCCTTGTCCTGAAAATACTCTAAACCTCTTTCCTTAGCAAAGTCTACTAAAAAATCGGATATTCTTTTTTCATCACCTGAACATCTTGGTATCATAGATATTTCATTAAACCATTTGAAAACCTCTAAAGGCCTTAAGTTCTTATAATCGTTCATATTAACCTCTTATCCTAACATAGTTCCTACAAATATACCGAAATAATTTCCTAATACATAACCTAGGGTACCGACTAGTAAAGCAGGTCCAACTAGTGCTGTCCATCCCTTAGCAATAGCCATAGCTGCAGATGTAGTTGGTCCTCCTACATTGGCATTTGATGCTACCATTATTTCCTCTATGGAAAATTTAAATAATTTCCCTAAAATTAATGAAACTATTAAGTTAATTCCAACAATTAAGGCTGCTACTAACAATAACAATGGAGCTTCTTTTAAAATTAATGAAATAGATGCTGGTGCTCCAATAACAGCAAAGAATATGTAAATTAAAAATGTTCCTATTTCTTGACTTCCTGGTAATTTCCCAAAGAAATTTTCAAATACTGTAGCTAATATCATAGTAATTGTTGTCATTATTAAATAAGAATTACTTAACAAACCATTTGCTAAAGTTAAGAAAAATTGTTCTCCTGGTGCTGGCTTAGGAATAACAGTACCAAAGAAATCTGCAATTAAATTGGAGACTGTAACAATTACAAAAGCTGAAGCAATTACTAGTGCAATATCCTTTAATGAAATTTCCTTTCCACCCCAATACTTTGCAGATAGTGTTTCTGTATCATCTTCAGGATTAGATTCTTTTTCCAACTTATCAATATAAGGGTGTCTATATTTTTTTAAGAAGAAATTCATAGTTGGTATAATAATTAGCACAAAGAAATATAAGGCCATTAATAAATTATCTGCAACTAAGGCTGCTGAATTTATTTCCTTACTAACACCATATTCATGGGACATTGCTGCAAAGTTAACAGAGCCTCCTATGTATGTACCTGTAAACATTGGTATTATTTTATGTAATTCTGGTATAAGATTTTTAAAAACACCAAAGGCAGCAAAAGATCCTAAAACTGTTCCTAATGCACTAAAAAGATACATTATTAAAAATTTTCCTGTTTCCTTACCTATTTTCTTTATATTTGCTCTAAATAATAACATAGGTACAGCAAGTGGTACTACATAATCCCATACATTATCATATACTGATGAGTCTGTAGGAATCACCTTTAAATTCGCCAAAATCATGACAAATACTAGGGCTAAAATACAACCTGTTACTTTGTTTGCCCATTTGTACTTTTGCTCTAACACTATAGCTAAAGCTGCAGCAACAATTAAAATTGTCCATAGTGCCCAAACATTGTCTGGACTAATCAACGTTTTCATAATGTCAACTCCTTGTTTTTATTTTGTTATCTAGAAACAGATAACTTTCAAGTCAATTGTAACATCTAGTCATAAAGTAGAGTAATTAATTAAATATTTATTGTAGTTTTACAAATAATAATATTATATGTATTTAATTTACTGAATATTTATTATAAACTAGCCTTTATTTTATAAAAACCTATAGAATTTCTTAATAAGTAAACTAGGCTTAACCTTAGTTTTCTCACAATCTCTTGAATGTTTAGAAAACCGAATATTTGAAATAAAAAAATTAAATACATAAATATTTTATTTTACATTTTTTTAATATTTTATATTAATTTTGCTATAATTTAACTTATAAAACAAAAATCTTAAATACACTCTATTAAAGCTAAAATTTATAACACTTTAACATAAATTAATCCATAACGAGTTTCATTATGGCAATAAATTAATTTAAGCTATACTAGTAATAGGTGATATTATGAAATATAAAAATCCCAATATGAAAAAAATTAGAGGTGCACATACCCTTTTGGTTTCTTGTGGCTACTGTAAGTACCCTATTGCTAAATACCAAAAAGTAGGAAATAGCGGCTTAATTAAAATGTATAATGAAAGAATTATTGAAGGTAATATAGATTTTTCAAAATACCATGGAGCCTTATTTTGTCCTAATTGTAAGGAACAAATTGCTACAAGATACATTACCAAAAGAGACAAAAAAGAAGCCTATAGACTTCATCATGGAAAATTTAACAAGAAGAAGATTTAAAATATAATTATCTACTTATTAATCTTAGTAAACATGTAACTCTTTCTTAATAAATATGTAACTCTTTCTTGTTAACATATTTATTAGGAGGGATGTTATATGGTTGATTTAGTAATTAGGGTTTATGAAATAGTAACTGTAGCTTTACCATTTTTATTAATCTACTTTATTTTTAATAGAGATAGAAAGAAAAGTTTAAAGGGCTTTATACCCTATTTAATTTTTATAATATATATCTATAAGGTTTTAAATGTAACTGGATCTGGTGCAATTTACGAAGGAATGCGAAGAAATTTCAAAATTTCTTCAGACCAAATAAATTTAATTCTATTTTCACAAAGTAATGTTTCCCTTTTAGGTATTATAGGCCTTATATTACCTATACCTATTGGTTTTTTATGCCTACACTTTATGAAAACAAATAAGAAAAAATTTAACTTGAGTTTAGGAATTATCTATTTGTTTCTTTTATTTTTAGGAGTGGTTTTCTCCTTAGTCAAGGGAGGAAGTATTATTGGACATAGCTTAAATATAGTAATGTTTATTCCTTTTGGTTTTCTTCTACCTTATCTATGGGAAAATACCAATAATTTAATGTCTGTTACAATATATAGTTTTTTCTTCTCTCTTGTAATAGAATTAAGCCAACTTCTAAATGCAAGGGCTACAGATGTAGATGATTTATTAATGAATACCCTTGGCGGTATAATAGGATTTATTATTTTTAAAATGTATTGTAAGATTAAATCTAGAAGTAATAAGGAAATGATAAACTCTAAACCTAGTCCAGCTATTTATATTGGTGCAATGTTTCTAGGAAAATTTCTTTTATATGACTGGATGGTTTTATTAAAATTATTTTACGATTTTTAATAGTCTTATATTTAGAAGTCTTTTTTAAAATTACAAAACCAGTAAGTACATAAGTACCTACTGGTTTATTTTATTTAGCCATTTCTACATCATCTAAATAGGTTGGTAAAACTAAATTTTCCGGAATTACATCTAGTTTTTTAATACTTACTGCTGAAACTTTATATTCTGCAGTTAAGGTTATAGGGTCAAGGGCGTCATTTGTTAATTCATTTACTGGAGATTCCCAATAATGTAAGGTCATAAATATAACACCTGGTTTAACCCTGTCTGTTATAGTAACTCTTGTACTAACTTTACCTCTTCTAGATTTTACTTCTATAGCATCGTATTCTTTTAAGCCTAATTTTACAGCATCAGCCGGATTGATTTCCGCTAATTCACAAGGTCTAATATTATTTAAGGCTTCAGATTGTCTAGTCATTATATTGTAATGATATAACATTCTACCTGTTGAAAGTAACATAGGATACTCTTGGTCAGTTAATTCAGCTGGTGGTTTATATTCTGCCGGTTTCAACAGTCCCTTTCCACGAGCAAATACTCCCTTATGTAGGAATTTAGTTCCCGGATGGGTTTCTGTTGGACATGGCCACTGGATTCCAACTTTGTCTATTCTTTCATATGTTATACCCTTATAGCTTGCTGTAGACTTTCTAATATCCTCAAATACTTCTCTGGAATTTTTAAAGTCAAAGCCTTCTACTCCCATTGCCTTAGCAATTGAAGAGATAATCTCCCAGTCAAGTCTTGCCTCTCCTGGAGGATTTGTTGCCTTTCTAACCCTTTGAACTCGTCTTTCAGTATTTGTAAAAGTACCTTCTTTTTCAGCATAACAGGTTGCAGGAAGAATAATATCTGCAAATTTAGCTGTTTCTGTTAAAAATATATCCTGTACAACAAAGAAATCTAAATTATCTAAAGAAGCCTTTACATGATTTGCATTAGGGTCTGAAAGAACTGGGTCTTCTCCCATTACATACATTGCTTTTACTTTACCCTCATGGGCTGCATCTAACATTTCAGGTATTCTTAAACCCTTATTTCTTGTTAATTTAGTATTCCATATTTTTTCATATCTTTGAATTGTCTTTTCATCATAAGCATTTTGATATCCTGGGAAATTATTTGGTAAGGCAGCCATATCACAAGCCCCTTGTACGTTGTTCTGTCCCCTCATAGGGTTAATACCTGCTGATTCATGACCTAGGTGGCCAGTAATCATAGCTAGATTAGCTAAGGACATTACATTTTCAGTACCTGTTGTATGTTCTGTTATTCCCAAAGTATAGAATATGCCGGCTTTTTTAGAAGAACAATACATTTTAGCAGCTTCATATAACATATCTTTTCCAATTCCTGTAATTTCTTCAACTACATCTGGCGTATATTTCTTAACTACTTCTTTTAATTCTTCAAAGCCTTCTACTCTTTTTGCTATATATTCATCATCTGTTAGGCCTTCTTCAATGATTATATTCATTAAACCATTTATTAAAGCCACATCAGAGCCAGGATTTAATGGCATCCATATATCTGCCATATTTGCTAATTCCGTTTTTCTTGGATCTACTACAATTAATTTCGTACCATTGTATTTAACTGTACGCTTCATCTTATTTCCAATAATAGGATGAGCCTCTGTAGCATTTGAGCCTATTAAGAAGATTACATCTGCACCTTCTATTTCTCCAATGGAGTTAGTCATAGCTCCACTTCCTAGTGTAGTTGCAAGACCTGCAACTGTAGGAGCATGTCAGGTCCTAGCACAATGGTCAACATTATTAGTTCCAATAGCTACTCTCATAAATTTTTGGAAGGTATAGTTGTCTTCATTTGTTGTTCTTGCTGAACTTAGTCCTGCAATTGCATCTGGTCCAAATTCATCTTTTATTTCCGTGAACTTTTCAGCTATTGTGCTAATAGCCTCATCCCAAGAAATTTCAACAAATTCCCCATCAACCTTCTTTAAAGGTTTCTTAAGTCTATTTGGACTGTTAATTAAATCCGTATGACTTCTTCCCTTAACACATAATGATTTTCCATTAACAACAGCATCTTCTGCCGGAGTTACACCAATAACTTTGCCCTTGTGAACATTTAAATCAAAGTTACAACCTGTACCACAGAAAGGACATGTTGTTCTAACTTTTTTAACTTCCCAAGGCCTAACGCCAACTAGCTGTTTATTCATAATTGCCCCTGTTGGACAAACGGAAATACACTGTCCACATAGACGGCAATTCTCGTCAGATAATGGTAAATCAAAACCTGCAGCTATTTTTGATTCAAAACCCCTACCTACAAAATCTATAGCTGTAGTTACTTGAACTTCCTTACATACCCTAACACACTTACCACATAGTATACACTTCGACTGGTCCCTAATAAGTACAGGATTTCTTGCTTCTATTTCATAATCTTTTCTAGCTCCATGAAAGCTAGGTCTAACATCATATTCATAGGCAAGATTTTGTAAATCACAACTTCCTGTTTTATCACATGTTAAACAATCCTCAACGGGATGATTCGATAATAAAAGGTCTAAAACCATTTTTCTTGCATTTATTACAGTATCTGTGTTAGTTCTAACAACCATTCCCTCTTGAACTTTAGTTGAACAGGAGGCTACTAAGTTTCTAAAGCCTTCAACTTCAACTACACAAATCCTACAACCACCAAATGGTTTCAAACTATCATCATGGCAAAGTGTTGGTATTTTTATGCCTACTTGTTTACAGGCATCTACTAAAAGTGTTCCTTCTTTAACGGAAACATCTATTCCGTCAATATTAAGATTAATCATATTATCACCTTTACCAAACTTCTCTATATCCAACATTTATATAAATATCCTCTAATCTTGTTTTATGCATTTGCTCCATATTTCTTAAACCTATAAATACAGATTTTTTATCGTTTTCAGTTGCTGCATCTGCTAGGGCTTGGTACATATCCATAGCTTCATCCTCTCTTTTAATAGCCAAGGCTATTGCATCTTGAAAATCCATATCTGTAGTTAACTCAGGTTTATCTATAGTGTCTGCTATTTTATAGTCTATTGACTCCTCTAAGTCTATAGTTTCGCAATGAGATTCCTTAAAATCCTCTAAGAATTTCTTATGTTCTAACTCTTCCTTTGCTAAATCTGTAAAAGTTTCTTTTAAGGTTTCATCTTTTATTTTGTTAGCAGCATCTGTATAAAATTCATAGGACATTACTTCTTCATTTATAGCGTAATCAATAATCTCATTAAATTCTGACCTATTCATAAGCTCTCCTATTCATCTAATTTTATTAATTTATCTAAAACACCATCAAGTCCAAGAACTTCTCCCCAACTTGATTCTACAAACTCGTTTTTATTTTCTTCATAAACCTTTTTAAATGGTTTAGCCGGTTCTTCAACATATTCCAATTCCGTTAATAAACGTCCCTTTAAACATAAAGGTCTTCCATTTTCCGGATGTAAGGCATTAACAGCTACAACCTTTCCATCTTTTTTCTGTACTTCCATGTTACATCCATAATCACAGGATTTACATTTAACTTGTTTAGTTTCTAACTCCCAAACCCTACCTGCTCTGTAGGCTCTTCTGTCTACTAAAGCACCAACTGGACAAACAACAACACATCTATTACAGGAAACACAGTTTGAAGCTTCCAAGGAAGTATCTGAATCTGCTACAACCTTTGTATCGAAACCTCTTCCACCAAAGTTTAAAATATTTCTATCAGGTACAACTGCACAAGTTCTTACACACTTACCACAAAGTATACATTTACTTTCATCCCTTAATATATAAGGACTGGAAGTGTCGGTAAAACCTGCTGTTTCTGAGCCACGTCTTGCACCGTCATGTACTCTAAACTGTACATCATATCTGTAGGCATAGTCCTGTAGTTTACAACTACCGTTTTTACTACATGTTAAGCAGTCACTTGGATGGTTGTCTAACATAAGTCTTAAAATTGTTTTCCTAATATTAACAACTTCTTCTGATTCGGTATATACTACCATTCCCTCTTGAGCTGGCGTTGAACAAGCTGTAACAGGTTTATTAAAACCCTCTATTTCAACTACACAAATTCTACAAGAAGAAACAACAGGTAGGTCCTTATCGTAGCAGAATGTAGGAATTTCAACACCTGCTCTTTTAGCAGCTTCAACTAAATTCAATCCTTTTGGAACTGTAACTTTCTTTCCGTCTATTGTTAAGGTTATTAAATCCATTTTTACCTCCTAACGTAAGTGAACAGAATTAGTAGGGCACACTTCCATACAGTTTCCACATTTTATACAAGCATCAGTATCAATAACATGTACTTCCTTAGGCTTTCCTGAAATACAATTTACTGGACAATTTCTAGCACACATTCTACATCCTATACAAGTATCATCTATATAATATTCAAGTAAGGCTTTACAATGTCCTGCTGGACATTTTTTGTCTACTACATGGGCTTCATATTCATCTCTAAAATATCTAAGTGTTGATAATACAGGATTAGGTGCTGATTGACCTAAACCGCAAAGTGAACTGATTTTAATCATATTACCTAGATTTTCAAGGGTGTCAATATCTTCTAAAGTACCTTTTCCTGCAACAATTTTTTCAAGAATTTCAAGCATTCTCTTAGTACCTTCACGACATGGTGTACATTTACCACAGGATTCATCAACGGTAAACTCTAAGAAAAATCTTGCAATATCAACCATACAGGTGGAGTCATCCATAACTATCATTCCACCGGAACCCATCATAGATCCTAGTGCAGTTAAATTATCATAATCAATTGGAGTGTCTAAGTAGTCCTTAGTAATACATCCACCAGATGGACCACCTGTTTGGACTGCCTTAAATTCCTTGTCTCCAATAATTCCTCCACCTATTTCATAGATAATATCCCTTAAAGTAGTTCCCATAGGCACTTCTATAATTCCGGTTCTCTTAATATTTCCTCCAAGGGTAAATACTTTAGTTCCATGGGATTTTTCAGTACCAATATTTGCAAACCAATCTGAGCCTTTATAAATTATCTGTGCAATATTTGCATAGGTTTCAACATTATTAATTAAAGTAGGTTTTCCCCATAATCCTTCATTTGCAGGGAAAGGTGGTTTGTTTCTAGGTATACCTCTTTTTCCTTCTATAGATTCAATAAGGGCCATTTCCTCACCACATACAAAGGCACCGGCACCTAATCTTAACTCTAAATCAAAAGAAAAATCCGTTCCCATAATATTGTTACCAAGTAGACCTAGCTCTTTTGCCTTTTCTATACTGGACTCTAATTTCTCTACAGCTGAAGGATATTCTGCCCTAATGTATATAAAACCATAATTAGCACCAATTGCATAACCAGCTATAGTCATAGCTTCAATAACAGAATAAGGGTCTCCTTCTAAAATGGATCTATCCATAAAGGCACCAGGGTCCCCTTCATCAGCATTACATAAAACATATTTAGGACTGCCTTCTGCATCTTTAGTAAACTGCCATTTTAATCCTGTTGGAAATCCTCCACCACCACGGCCTCTTAATCCACTTTCCTTAATTTCATCTATAACATCTTGAGGTGACATTTCATTTAAAGCCTTATGTAATCCTAAATATCCATCTAAAGCAATGTATTCTTCAATAGAATCAGGATTTATAACTCCACAGTTTTTGTGGGCTATTTTCTTTTGCTTAGTGTAAAAAGACACATCATAAATTGACTTTAAAATATCATCTGAAAGACTTTCAGGGTATATTAATTCATCAATAGTTTTATCTCCTAAAAGATCTTCCTCAACAATTCTCTTACCATCGCCTTCCTTTAAATAAGCATAGAATTTACCACCAGGATAAACAACAGCAATAGGTCCTGCTTCACATAAACCGAAACAGCCAACTCTTACAACATCTATTTTTTCCTCAGCCTTAGCTTCCTTTAAAGCGTCTCTAATTTCCATTTCAATTTCGTCAGACTTAGATGATCTACATCCTGTATCTCCACAAATTAAAACCTGCTTGTTATATAAGCTATTTATACTGGCGAAACGATTGTCCCTTAAAGCCATTTGAGGTAAAGTTTTATTTTTTATTTCCTTAAGCATTTGTAAGTCCATTATTTTTTCACCTCTTCGTTTCTATAAGAATCTAAAATCCCCTTAATATCTTCCGTTTTTAATTTACCATAAACATCGCCGGAAATAGTCATAACAGGAGCTAGTCCACAAGCACCAATACAACGTGTTGCTTGTATTGAAAAATTTAAATCAGGTGTAGTTCCACCAACATCAATTCCAAGTTGGTCTTTAACTTCATCTAACACATCCTGAGCTCCTCTAACATAACAAGCCGTTCCTAAACATACCCCTATTTCATGTTTTCCCTTTGGAACTAAAGAAAACTGGGAATAAAAAGTAACAACTCCATATATTTCAGCAATTGGAATTTTAGTTTTCTTTGATATAATTTCTTGTATCTCTATTGGCAAATAGCCAAATAATTTTTGTCCCTTGTGTAAAATTGCCATAAGGGAACCCTTTTTTGTTTTTTCTTTGTCAATGAAACTTTCAAACTCTTCTAGTTTTTCTGCATTAGCTTCATAATCAAAAGTAAAAGACATAAACACCCCTCCTAAAACTCATATTTTTGAAAATGTTTTCAATTTATATTCATTATGAATTAATTTGAATTAATCTCTATAATTATCTCATAAAAAATGCCTTATATCAATATATACGCCTATACTAGCCAGCCTATAACGTAAAGCATAAATAAAGTAATGTTAGTAGGCTAGAAAACATTTCTCCAAACCTTTAATAAGAAAATAGTGTATATTTTTAATTTTATATTCTACTATGTATATAATAGAATTAAATATTATTAAGTAGGTATTTAAAATAATGATGAAAATACTAGACTACAATCATTTAAAAATAGAATATATACTCTAGGATATACTAGAAAATATTTCACTAAAATCCATAATTCCATTAAAATCATTTTAAATGATTTAATATAGCTTATGGAAGAATAAATTAAGTTTCATAGTCAAATTAAAATATATTTAAAAATAAAAAATAGGAGTTATTATGAAAAATATAAGAGAGCTAACGGAGTTGAACAATTCCGATATAATATATCAAAATAAAGATATTGCCTATATTGAAAACTTTGGCGAAGATATATTCCATAAGGACATTCTTCTTTTTTCTAAAGATGGACTAGAAAAATTATATACCTTAGAATTTGGAGAAAACCTAGTAGTAGATAAAGAAAATCTAAATCTATATATTTGTACACTAAAAGATGGAAATATACTTATTAGAAATTCAAAAAAAGAAATTATAGCAAAATTTCCAATAAGAGATAGTAGAGAATCTATTTCTCATATTTCCATGAATATGGATTATTTAATGGTAAGGACCTTTGTAGACGAGGATTACGATGAAAAATTTTATATATTCGATTTGAAAAATCAAAAACCTATAAAAATATCCAATTGGAAAATTTTAGTCGAAGGTTTTAAAATGCCTAAAATAATAAGAAAAAACAATAAATACTATATGCTTTATGAGAAAACTAAGACCGCTTCCTTTTCATCACCTGGTTTAAGTAATAGGGATTTAGAGGGATTATCTACCGAAAGTTTATACCTTGCAGAAATAGACGATATTTTAATAGGAAAGACAGATTTTATCAGAGCTGCTAAATTATATGAAAATAAGGATACAAAAACATATGCCTATTGGAAAGTCTTAAATGACAAGATATTTATATTAGAAAATAAAAATAATAAATCCCGTATTATTAAAAGAACAATATCCAGTCCAAAAGAAGAGATTTTAGAAATTCCCAATAATATAGTTTTCTTTAAAATCGACGGAGATAAAGAATACTATATTTTTAATGAAAATAATAATTTTATTATTTATGATGAAAAAGGTAATATTTTAAATAAATTCAATTTAGATTTTCCAACAGACTATATCCAAACCGAAATATTTAGGAATGAAATATTAGACTTTTCAGATAATTTACTTATTATTAATGGGCTACTTCCAAAGGGTAACGAACTTCAGGCAGCAAAATTAGTATATGATATTAAGTCTCTAGAATTAAATATTATATTTTCTGACTATATTAAAATAGGAGATAAAATACTTTAATGATGAAAATATTAAAATATAAAAACCAAGAGATTAAATATAGTATAAAAAGGAAAAATGTTAAGAATATTAATATTAGAATAAGAAACAATATGGTAAATATTTCTGCAAATAATTCAGTATCGGAAAAATATATTGAAGATATACTTATATCTAAATGGAGCTGGATTATAAAAGCTCTTAAAAAAAAAGAGAATATTTTTTTACAAAATGAAGAGCACAAGTATATTACAGGGGAAGAATTTTTATATTTAGGTGAAAAATATCCCCTTAAGGTAATAAAATCAAATGAAAATAAGCTTATACTAGATAATAACTTACTATTATATATAGAGGAAGATAATAGTTTAACTACTAGAAAAAGAATTATAGATAATTGGTTTTTAAATGAAATGGATTATGTTTTTAAGGATTCTTTTAAAAGAAATTATCCCTTAATTACAGCCTACACAAATATAAAACCTAAATTAAAATACAGAAAAATGACTGCATCCTGGGGAAATTGTAGAATGCCTTCAGGAATTATTACTTTAAACAAATATTTAATAAGAACGCCTTTAGATTTTATTGACTATGTTATGGTCCATGAATTGGTACATTTAATACATCAAAACCATGGAAGGAACTTCTATAGTTTACTTGAAAAACTTATGCCTGACTGGAAAATAAGAAAGGAACTGGGAAATAATTATAATTTATAATTATATAAAATTTTAAAAGTAGTTTGCTTTATGTCGCTCGTTGTATTAATATAAATATATCGGATTAAAAAGATTTGCCTTTACTATAAACTACAATAGTTACTTATAGTTAATAATACTTTTAAATATATTACTAACTATAGTAGTAAAACGATTGTAAAGTATCTTTTTATTACCGATATTCTTATTTACTATTATTTAAGGAGCAAAATATTATGAAACCAGATAATCTGCCTACAATAAATGAGGTTTTAAAGAATTTGTACAGTAATTTACAATTACAAAGAAAAACTGAGTATATCCCCTTAAGTCAAGCTTATAACCGTGTACTAGCTGAAGATATTCTAAGTAAAAACACCTTACCACTAGTAAGAAGTTCAAAATTAGATGGAGTTGCCGTTAACTTTTTAGATTTCCAAGAAAATTATCCTAAAAGAAAAATATGGGAAAAGGATATCGACTATTGTTTTGCAGATACAGGAGATGACTTTAACTCAAAATTTGACACAGTAATTCCTATTGAAAATATTACTTTTCTAAAAGATGGAGGCTTAAAAATATCTTCGGATTTTATTTTAAATAAATACAATGGTGTTAATAAAAGTGGAAGTCTTTTAAAAAAGCAGGAATTATTAATAAAAAAAGATAGCAAATTAACTTTTTTTCATTTAAATTTACTGGCAAGTGGTGGATATAATATACTTCCAGTTTATAAGAAACCCATAGTTTCCTACATACCAACAGGAAGTGAATTAATATATCCAAGTGTTCCTCCAAATAGAGGGGAAAATATTGAAAGTAATGGTATTATGGTGAAGTCCTTAACTGAACAATGGGGAGCTAAGTTAATTACATATCCTATTTGTAAGGACATTAAAGCGAACTTAAACTCCATTTTAGATGAAGCCTTACACTTTTCCGATATTGTCCTTATAAATGGAGGATCTTCAAAAGGTAGTGAAGACTTTAACACTAAAATTATAAAAAATAAAAGTAGTTTTTTTCAACATAGGGTTAAGGTAGCCCCCGGTTTTCCCATAGGAATAGGAATTATTAATAATAAGCCTGTTATTAACTTGCCAGGTCCACCTATGGCTACTTTTGCAGCTATGCATTGGTGTGTGAAAAACTTAATTAATCACTATTTAAAAATAGAAAATTCTTCAAATAATATAGCTTATGGGGAACTTAGTCTAGATTTAGAAACTCCTGAAAAAATAGATCTTTACCTTCTTTTAAAAATTGAAATTTTACCAAATAAATTACTAGTAACACCTCTTTCTAACAAAAACCGCCATGGAGAGAATATGTCCCTTTGTAATGCTATAACTAGAATTCCTGCTGCTTCTAATTTAAGAAAAGGAGATTTAATAAAATTTGAATGGATTTAAAGGACAAGACAATGAATAGTAATAATACTAAAGATACTAACAATTTAATAAAGAAAATTAATAAGGATAATATTATTTTAATATTTTTACTAGTTATGCTCATAATACTAGCACTTTTTTCCATTACCCTTGGAAGATATGGCATTCCCTTTAAAACTGTATATGAAACTATTAAAGATGTCCTATTTGGCAATTTAGCAATAGATTCTAAGGAAGCATCAGTAATATTTATAATTAGAATTCCAAGAATAATTATGGCAATAATAGTAGGAGCATCTTTATCAGTTGCTGGTGCAGCCTACCAGGGAATGTTTAAAAACCCAATGGTTTCTCCTGATTTATTAGGAGTAGCTGCTGGCGCATCTGTTGGTGCCTGTATTGGACTACTACTATCATTAAATAGTGTGGAAGTTCAAATATTGGCCTTTATTTCCGGTTTATTAGCTGTTTTATTGGTTATGTTAATTAGTTCTGCCGTTTCACAAACTGGAAGTAATAATCTACTTACCTTGGTTTTAGCCGGAACTGTTATTTCCTCTTTGTGTACAGCTGTTACATCCTTAATTAAATATATTGCAGATACAGAAACAAAATTACCGGAAATAACTTTTTGGCTTATGGGGAGTTTAGCAAAAACAGGAGCTTGGAAAAATGTAATAATCCTACTTATAATGTTTTTAATTGGTGCAGTACCCCTATATTTTTTAAGATGGAAAATAAATGTTATGGCTTTTGGAGAAGAAGAAGCTCAAACTATGGGAATAGACACAAGAAAATTAAGAATAATAATTATTGCCTGTTCAACCCTCTTAACTGCTTCATCTGTAGCAACATGTGGGGTTATTGGTTGGGTAGGTTTAGTAGTTCCTCATATTTCAAGATTTTTAGTTGGCCCAAATTATTTAAAACTATTACCTTGCTCTATGCTAATGGGTGGAGTATTTATGCTTCTAGTCGATACTGTAGCAAGAAATTTAACAGCAGGCGAAATTCCTCTAGGCATACTTACATCAATTATTGGTGCACCAGTATTTATCTATATGTTATTTAAAGGAAGAAAGGCGTGGTCATAATTAAAATTACTGTAGAAAATTTAGCTTATGGCTATAATAATAAGGCTATAATGGAAAACTTTAACCTTGAAATAAATTCCGGAGAAGTTCTTTCCTTGTTAGGACCTAATGGTGCCGGTAAAACAACTTTGTTTAAGTCTTTACTTGGAATTCTACCAATTATAGATGGTGAAATAAAATACGATAATAAAAATATAGGCAGTATCTCAAAACAAGAATTAGCAAAACTAATAGCCTATGTTCCCCAAATACATAACACCCCCTTTGCTTTTCAAGTTATAGATGTGGTTTTAATGGGACGTACTGCTCATTTAGGTGCTTTTGGAAATCCAAGTAAAACGGATATTGAAAAAGCATATAATGCATTAGAGCAACTTCAAATTTCGTTTTTATCTGAAAAAATATTTACAGAATTATCCGGTGGAGAAAGACAAATGGTTATGATTGCCAGGGCTTTAGTACAAGAACCAAAATTTATTATGTTAGATGAGCCTACTTCCAGTTTGGATTTCGGTAATCAAGTTAAGGTTTTAGAGCAACTTTTGAAACTGTCTAAAAATGATATTGGAATAGTAATGACAACCCATACACCTGATCACGCTATACTTCTTAGTGGAAAAGTTGTACTTTTGTACGGACATGGTAATTATTTATTTGGTACAACAGAGGAGGTGATTACGGAAAATAAATTATCAAAAGCTTATGGAGTTGAAGTAAAATTATTGGAAAACTTTGTAAAAGATGAAAGAATTAAATATTGCTATCCAATAATTAATACTATTTAGAAAGGGGTTAAAAGTGAATAATAAAAAAGGTATTTTAAAATTTAAAGTATTAGGTATATTTTTATCTTTGGTTTTAATTCTAACAAGTTGTAGTAGTCCATCAAAAAAAGAAACAACTACCACCGATGTAGAAAAAAAACAGGAAACAACAGTAAAAACCAGAAAAATTACCAATGTAGATGGAACAGAATATGAAATTCCAGAAGAAATAACAGGTGTAGCTCCTACAATTGGCGCTTTCGCTCATATAACGGCTATGTTAGGTGGAAGTGAAAAACTAGTTGCTACAATTCCTAATTTAAGTGATTTATTTAAAGCCGTTTGGCCAAAAACAAACCCAGATGGTTATGACACTTCGAATATTGAGGATATTATAGCCTCCGGTGCACAAATAACCTATGGTCCAAATTATACAGAGGAACAAATGCAACAACTAGAAGCTGCCAATATTGTTACATTGAAAGTCAATGCTTTCTCTAATGTAGAAGAAATGAAGAATATTGTAACTTTAGTTGGAGATATACTAGGAGATGATGCTCCTGAAAAGGCAAAAGAATTTAATGAATACTATGATAACAATATTTCCTATGTAAAAGAAAAAACAAAGGATCTTAAAGAAGAAGAAAAAATTAAAGTATTAAATTTAAGAACTAGTGGTGGAAATTACACAACAGTAAATGGTAAAGATATTTCAGCAGAATATGCAAAAGCTGCCGGAGGAATTTTCGTTTCTGACAGTTACGAAGGAGTTTCCGGAGAAATGACAGTAAATACAGAACAAATTTTAGAATGGAATCCAGATGTTATATTTACTATGGGTGCTGAGTCCGGAGAAACAATAAAAAATGATCCAGCACTGGCAAATGTAGAAGCTGTAAAAAATGGAAAGGTTTTTGTTGAACCTTCAGGTACTTACCCTTGGTCTGTTAGATCTGCTGAGGGAGCATTAATGCCACTATTTTTAGGAAAAATCATGTATCCTGAAATATTTGAAGAGCTTTCAATAGAAGATGAAACAAAAAAATTCTATGATGAAATATATGGCTATAAACTTTCTGAAGAGGAAGTAGAAAAAATAATGGCTGGTGAAAAATAAATATATAGGTATATACTAAAACTAAACAGTTGCAATGTTTTTAACTAATATATTAATGTGCATATTTTTGTCATATTTTTCTATTATTTATAGACATTATAAATGTTGATTCACATTGTTTTTCATGGTATAATACTATCACATAACCGAAGAGATGAGAGTAAAGGTTGGTAAGCACTACCACTTTGTTCTTTTTTTGTGTCTTTTTTATCAAACTAAATTTAAGAGCGAAAGGAAATGCTATGAATAGGCTAATTAATATATTGGAATCGAATCCAACCGTTGCTGCAATAAAAAATGATGAGGACTTAAAAATCGTTCTAGAAAACGATAACGATGTTGTATTTATACTATATGGCGACATTTGTAATATTACAGATATAGTAAATAAATTAAAAGAATTTAACAAAATTGCAATTGTACATATAGATTTAATATCCGGTTTATCTTCAAAGGATATTAGTGTAGATTATATTAAAAAACACACTCGTGCCGATGGAATTATATCTACTAAACCGATGATTATTAAAAGAGCAAAAGAATTAGGTCTTTGGGCTATTTTACGTTTCTTTATTTTTGACACTATTTCTTTTGAAAATATATCAAAAGCTTTAAAGCATGTAACTCCAGATATGATTGAAATTTTACCTGGGTTAATGCCTAAGATAATAAAGAAGATCAATAATATGGTAGATGTACCAATTATTGTAGGGGGTTTGATAGACGAAAAAAGCGACGTAATAAGTGCATTAAATGCAGGAGCATTTGCAATATCAACAAGTGATCATAAAATTTGGAAAATGTAGAGAGGGGAGTTAAACATGACAAAGTATATTATGGCTTTAGATGCTGGTACCACTAGTAACAGATGTATATTATTTAATAAAAAAGGGGAAATTTGTTCAGTAGCCCAAAAGGAATTTACTCAAATATTTCCTAAACCAGGTTGGGTTGAACACAATGCTAAGGAAATTTGGTCAACTATTATGGGGGTAGCTGTTGAATCAATGTCAAACCTTGACATAGGAGCTGACGATGTAGCAGGAATAGGAATTACAAACCAAAGGGAAACTACAGTAGTTTGGGACAAAAACACTGGAGAGCCAATTTACAATGCAATCGTTTGGCAGTGTAGAAGAACTTCTAAATTCTGCGATGAATTAAAACAAGCAGGTTACGAAGATATGGTTAAAGAAAAAACAGGTCTTTTAATAGATGCTTATTTTTCAGCTACAAAATTAAAATGGATTTTAGATAATGTTGAAGGAGCTAGAGAAAAAGCCAACAAAGGAGAATTACTTTTCGGTACAATAGACACTTGGATAATATGGAGATTAACTAACGGAAAAGTACATGTTACTGACTATTCCAACGCTTCGAGAACAATGCTTTACAATATAAACACTTTAGAATGGGATAAGGAAATATTGGAGTTACTGGATATTCCAGCAAATATGTTACCTGAAGTTAAACCTTCAAGTGAAATTTATGGTTATAGTGACTCTAACTACTTAGGCGGACCTATCCCTATATCTGGAGCAGCTGGTGACCAACAAGCTTCTTTATTTGGACAAACCTGTTTCCAAAAAGGTGATGCTAAAAATACTTATGGTACTGGTGCCTTCTTACTAATGAATACAGGAGAAAAACCTGTTTACAGTACTCACGGCCTAGTAACAGCTATAGCTTGGGGATTAGATGGTAAAGTTAACTACGCTTTAGAAGGTTCAATTTTCGTTGCAGGCTCAGCTATACAATGGCTAAGAGATGAATTAAGAATTTTAGACTCTGCAGCAGATAGTGAATATATGGCTACAAGAGTTCCAGATACTAATGACTGTTACGTTGTACCGGCATTTACAGGACTAGGAGCTCCTTACTGGGATCAATACGCTAGAGGGGCTATTGTAGGAATTACTAGAGGAGTTAACAAATATCATATTATAAGAGCTACTGTAGAATCCTTGGCTTATTTATCCTATGATGTTTTAGAAGTTATGGAAAAAGATTCCGGCGCAAAAATGAAAACTTTAAAGGTTGATGGTGGCGCTAGTCAAAATGACTTCTTAATGCAATTCCAAGCCGACCTATTAAATGTACAGGTTCAAAGACCAAAGTTTGTTGAAACTACAGCTTTAGGAGCAGCTTATTTAGCAGGACTAGCTGTTGGTTACTGGAAAAATTTAGATGATATAAAACAAAATTGGGAATTATCAAAAGAATTCACACCTAGTTTATCAGAAGAAGAAATTCAAAATAAAATCAAGCGTTGGAGAAAGGCAGTTACTTATTCTCTAAGTTGGGCTGAAAAATAGGAGTTTAATATGAATAATACTACAATTTTAATATGCGAACTAATTGGAACTTTACTTTTAATTCTATTAGGTGATGGTGTTGTTGCAAATAATAATTTGAAAAAAACCGGCATGAACGGTGCAGGACCAATTCAAATTACAATAGCATGGGGTTTAGCGGTTTTAATACCTGCCTTTATATTTGGTGAAGCAACAGGAGCTCATTTTAATCCTGCTTTAACCCTAGCCTTAGCAGTAGATGGAAGTATTCCTGCATCAACTATTCCTTACTATATAATTGGCCAACTAATAGGTGCTTTCTTAGGTGCTTGTTTAGTTTACCTACTATATAAACCTCATTTCGATTTAACTGATGACAATGCGACAATTAAGGGATGTTTTTGTACTGCACCATCAATTAGAAATCCAATATATAACCTATTAAGTGAAATAGTTGGAACTTTTATATTGGTATTCGCTATTAAGGGAATTGGACAAGTGAGCAATATTGCTCCAGGAGTAGATAAACTTTTGGTATTTGGAATAATAGTATCAATAGGTATGTCGCTAGGTGGATTAACTGGATATGCAATAAATCCTGCAAGGGATTTTGGACCAAGACTAGCTTATGCAGTTCTACCTTTTAAGGTGAAGAAGGATCCTGACTTTGGATATGCTTGGATTCCAATAGTCGGACCAATAATAGGTGCTATTATAGCAGTTTTACTATATGGTGCTATTTTTTAAAAAAATTTAATGTATATTTTCAATTTTAAGGAGAAAAAATAATGTATGATGTTTTAATAATAGGGGGCGGATTTTCCGGTTCTGCTATTGCAAGAGAATTATCAAAATATAATGCTAAAATTGCAGTTTTGGAAAAAACAGAAGATATTTGTGAAGGAACTTCAAAGGCTAATACAGCTTTGGCTCATGGTGGTTTTGATGCAAAACCTGGAACATTAAAGGCAAAACTAAATGTTCAAGGAAATAAAATGATGGACAAATTAACAGAAGATTTAAATATTCCTTTTGAAAGAAACGGAGCCTTAGTTCTTTGTTTTGATGAAAAAGATATTCCTAAATTAGAAGAACTAAAGGAAAGAGGGGAAACAAATGGAGTTCCTGGACTAAGTATAATCAATCAGGAAGAGTTAAGAAAGTTAGAACCAAATATTACCGATGATGCTGTAGCAGCTTTATTATGCGAAAGTGCTGGAATAATATGTACTTTTACATTAAATTTCGCTTTAGCTGAAAATGCATATGAAAATGGAGTTGAATTCTTCTTCAATACAGCTGTAGAAGGATTTACAAAAAAAGAAGATAGATGGATAGTTCATACTAATAATGGCGATTATGAAGCAAAGGCAGTTGTTAACGCTGCTGGAGTATATGCTGATGAATTACACAATATGGTTTCCAATAAGAAACATTCAATAACACCTAGAAGGGGACAATACTTCCTAATGGATAAACAAGTTGGTGACACTGTAAGAAGAACTGTCTTCCAATTACCAACAAAGTACGGAAAAGGAATAGTAGTAACACCTACAATAGACGGTAATTTACTAATTGGACCAACTGCAGAAGATATTGAAGACAAGGAAGGAATAGATACTACTAAGGAAGGTTTAGATGAAATTATTGAAAAATCTAAAATGACTTTAAAATCCTTCCCTTATGGCTCTGTTATTACTTCTTTCTCTGGCTTAAGAGCTCATGATGATGAAGATGATTTTGTTATAGAAGAAGTTGAAGATGCTGAATATTTCTTCGATGCACTAGGAATAGAATCACCGGGTTTAACAAGTAGTCCTGCTATTGGACTTATGATGGCAGATCTTGTAAAGGAAAAATTAAACTTACAGAAAAAGGATAATTTCAAAGAAACCCGTGAAGGATTACCTTTAACTAATAGAATGACACCAGAAGAGCATAAGGCTTTAATAGAAAAGGACAAATCATTTTCAAAAATCATTTGTAGATGTGAAATGATAACTGAAGGGGAAATAGTAGCAGCCATTCATTCACCACTAGGTGGAAAAACTCTAGATGGACTAAAAAGAAGAGTTAGGGCTGGTGCCGGTAGATGTCAAGGTGGTTTTTGTGCTCCTAAAGTAATAGAAATAATATCTAGGGAACTTAATATTCCACAAGAAGAAGTAATGAAAAATAATTCCAACTCTAAAATTATTTTAGGTAGAACTAAGGAATAATAGGTGATAAAAATGAAAGAATACGATATTGTAGTAATTGGTGGAGGTCCAGCAGGTTTAGCTGCGGCTTACTCAGCAAAAGAAAATGGAATAGATAGTATTTTAATAATAGAAAGAGATAATATTCTTGGTGGAATCTTAAACCAATGTATCCATAATGGTTTTGGCTTACATGTATTTAAGGAAGAACTAACAGGCCCAGAATATGCAGAAAAATATGCTGATTTAGTAGAAGAAGAAAATATTGAATATATTTTAAATTCTATGGTTTTATCAGTTGATGAAAATAAAGTAGTAACAGTAATGAACGAAGAAGATGGTATATTTGAAATTCAAGCTAAGGCTGTAATTTTAGCTATGGGCTGTAGGGAAAGAACCCGTGGAGCAATTAATATTCCAGGTTACAGACCATCAGGAGTATTTTCTGCCGGAATGGTTCAACGTCTTATGAATATGGAAGGCTATATACCAGGAAAAGAAGTAGTAATATTCGGTTCAGGGGACATTGGACTAATAATGGCAAGAAGAATGGCTTTAGAAGGGGCAAAAGTTAAGGCCGTAGTTGAAAGAAAGCCATATTCCAGTGGATTACAAAGAAATATAGTACAATGCTTAGACGACTATGACATTCCTTTACTATACCAACATACTGTATCGAAAGTAGTTGGAAAGGACCGAATGGAAGGTGTAGTATTATCTAAAGTAGACGATAAAAAACAAGCTATACCTGGAACAGAAGAATTTGTTTCCTGTGACACCCTTTTACTATCTGTTGGATTAATACCGGAAAATGAAATATCCCGTGATTTAGGCGTTGAAATGAATCGTAAAACAAGTGGACCAATTGTTGGTGAAAACTTAATGACAAATATTGAAGGTGTTTTTGCCTGTGGTAATGTACTTCATGTTCATGACTTAGTTGACCATGTAACAATGGAGTCAAACATAGCAGGTAAAAAAGCTGCTGAATATATAAAAATGGACAAGGTAGATACATCTGGAAAGAAAATACAATTACTAGCAGAAAAAGGCGTTTCCTATGTAGTACCTGACCATATAAACCTTTCAACCTTAACTGATGATGTAACAGTAAGATTTAGAGTAACTGATGTTTATGAAGGTGCTTATATAGATGTAAACTTTGACGATGAATTAGCAATTCATAGAAAGAAACCCATCCTTGCACCAGGTGAAATGCAAGAAATTAAATTGAAAAAAGATTATATTCTAGAACATCAAAATACAGACAATATTACCTTTAAAGTAGAGGCGAAGTAAAATGGAAGAAAAAAATTTAATTTGTATAAGTTGTCCAATTGGTTGTCATATGACAGTAACTTTAGACAAGGACACAGTTTCTAAAGTTGAAGGAAACACTTGTAAAAGAGGAGCAGTTTATGCTGAAAAAGAAATAACAAATCCTACAAGATTTGTAACTTCAACAGTAAAAGTAAAAAACGGTCAAGTTGAAAGAGTTAGTGTTAAAACAGAATTAGATATACCTAAAGCTAAAATATTTGAGGTTATGAAGGAAATAAATAGTGTTGAAGTAGCTGCACCGGTAAAAATGGGTGACATAATAATAGAAAATGTAGCTGGTACAAATGTTAATATAATAGCTACAAGATCTGTGAACTAAAGTAGTACTCCAAGAAATTGGAGTACTTTTTATTGTAATAATAACTCTTCTCAAGTATTCCTTTCTCCTATTTGTTTTAAATCATATACAATCTTGCTGACTATAGTCTATACTTATAAATATACATAAGCTTAAGGAGGCTACATAATGGTAAAAAGTATAACAACAAATTTAGAGATTATTGAATCCTTACTCTATTTTTGGCAAGCTAGTAGTGAAGGAGAAAAAGTAGGGGAGTCTTATATAAAAAGCATTGTGGAATTTCCAGATATGAAATACTTGTATAACGATGAATTTAACGAAGAATCTGCAAGAAAAGTTCTTTCATCTATATCCAATAGAGAATTAATAAGTAACGGAAGTAAAACTGAAATGAGATATTGGAATAATAATATGTGGATGATGGAAGATTTGGTTTTTACAAATTTAATGATAAAACCAATTAAAACATTACACTCAGATAAATTCTTAGAAAAAATTAATAAAAATCCAAATAGTAGTAAATATGAAAATATTGAAATAGTATTTTTACCAGGACATTTTGACGAATATTATATTGATGAAAATAAATTAATAATAAACTTCTTTAAAGTAATAGTAGATATATTTGACGAAGATAAAATTACAATTGGTGGCGTAGATTTTGACGACTATATTGAAGAAAAATTAATAGAACTAATAGAAAAATAGAAAGCTTAAAAGCTTTCTATTTTTTAATAGTAAATTGGTTTATTTTCAAAAACAGCTTCAGAAGTTGCTTCAATAGATAGTTTTTTAAACAATTTAATATCTACCTCTGCTAACATAACAGAAATATGGGCTTGGCATCCCTTTAGTTTTGGAATTTGGTCTAAGGCCAGTTGGGCTACCGGGTTATCTGCTGCTGAAATAGACAGGGCAATTAGGGTTTCATCTATATGAAGTCTTGGATTTTTACCACCTAAATATTTAGTTTTTAACTTCTGAATAGGCTCTATTGCTTCCGGTGAAATTAAATGAATATCATCATCAATATTCGCAAGTTTCTTTAAGGCATTTAAAATTAAAGCTGCTGATGGACCTAATAAGTCCGAAGTTTTTCCTGTAATAATGCTACCGTCTGGAAGTTCTAATGCTGCAGCAGCCTTGCCAGTTTCCTCTGCTCTCTCTAAAGCTGCAGGAACAACAGGCCTATCATTTACATTAATATTTAAAGGTTTCATTAATAACTCTATTTTATATACAACAGACTCTAGGCAATTTCCTCTTGCTAGCTCGTTTAAGGTATTATAATAACGTCTAATAATCTCCTGCTTAGAAGCTTCCTGACATACCTTGTCATTACTAATACAATTGCCGGCCATATTAACACCCATATCCGTAGGGGATTTATACATACTTTCCCCGTAAATCATTTCAAACATAGCCGATAGTACAGGAAATATTTCCACATCCCTATTGTATGAAACAGCTGTTTCACCATAGGCCTCTAGATGAAAGGGGTCTATCATATTAATGTCGTTTAAATCTGCTGTTGCTGCTTCATAGGCTAAATTAATAGGATGTTTTAAAGGAATATTCCATATTGGAAAAGTTTCAAACTTAGCATAACCTGCCCTTATACCCCTTTTATTTTCATGATAAAGTTGGGAAAGACAAGTTGCCATTTTCCCACTTCCCGGTCCTGGTGCAGTTAAAACAACTAAAGGTTTAGTTGTTTCAATATATGTATTTTTCCCAAAGCCATCTTCACTAACAATATAGGGTATATTTTGAGGATAACCTTCAATTAAATAGTGGGTGTAAACCTTTATTCCTAAATTAATTAAATGGTTTTTAAATAAGTCGGCACTTTGTTGACCGGTATATTGGGTAATAACAACTGAGCCAACATATAGTCCACTATTTTTAAAAGCTTCAATAAGCCTTAAAACATCTGTATCATATGTTATTCCTAAATCCCCCCTAACCTTATTTTTTTCTATATCCTTAGCATTAATAGTAATAATAATTTCTATTTCTTCAGATAATTCCTTTAGCAATTTCAATTTACTATCCGGTTGAAATCCAGGTAAAACCCTTGAAGCATGGTAGTCGTCAAATAATTTCCCACCAAATTCCAAGTACAATTTATTATCAAATTGGTTTATTCTCTCTCTAATATGAGATGACTGTAAGTCTAAATATTTTTGGTTGTCAAATCCAATTTCCATCTTATAACTCCCTTATGTAAAATAAAATATATACCTATAGCATACTACAAAATATACTAGAATTTAAAGATATTTCTTAAAAACACTAAAAACTTTATTAATTTTAGTATAATATAAATATAGAACTGAAATAAGGAGAAAATCATGGATATAATTACTAGAACAATTACTGATTCAGACAGAGAAGAATGTATATATGTTGAAAAAGGTGCTATGCCTCATAATCGCTATATAAATGACGTTTGGAATATGTTCCTATATGAAACCGATGGTGATTTAATTGGTGCCTTTGTAGATGGAAAACTACAGGGGATGGGAAAATTAACTAGACTTTATCAAGATTATGGATGGCTTGAAACATTAAGAGTACATCCAGATTTTCAAAATATGGGTATTGGACAAAAAATTTATGACGCCTATTTTGAACATATAGCAAAATTAAATTTAAAATCTGTTGGTATGTACACTGAAATGTATAATAAAATCAGTAAACATCTAGCTGAAAAAAATGGATTTGAAGTAAAAGCAGAATATACAGAAATACTAAAGCCAATTAGAAATATAGATACAAATCCTACACAATTTAAATTGGTATCAAAGGAAAATGGTGAAGAATTTTTATCTCAATACTATGATTATATGGATGACTATCTAGTAATAAATAGAACATTTTATCCAGTTGATAAGGGTTTAGGAGAATTTTTAGCTAGCAAAAACTGGGTTTATACCGATAATAAGGAAAATGTTCTAATTGGTGGATATAGATTTCAGCCTGAAAAAGCTTTTCATATTCCCTTTATAAAAGGAGATATAGATAAAATTCTAGACTTTGCTAATTATTTAGGCTGTAAAGCAGGTAGTAAAAATTTATCTATGCTAAAGCCTGTAAATAGTACCTTAATAGACTTATATGTTAGAAAGGGCTTTTCCATAGACGATAATTATATGACCTTGTGGATAGACTTATAAAAAGAATGAAATTTAATATTTCATTCTTTTTTATTTACCTCCTTCATCTATACTCGTATCTACTTCCCTTAACATCTCCTCTAAAGTTAAATCAAAAAGATTTGCCAGTAGTATTAAATTACTCATAGTCGGTTCAGAATTTCCATTTTCCCATTTTGACACTGCCTGTCTACTTACTCCCAGTTTTTCTGCAATAAATTCCTGAGTCATTTTATTTTTAATACGATTTTCTTTAATTACCTCATTAAGTGGCTTTTTATCTATTGCTCTATTATCTTGAAAATATTTCGGTTTAATATATTTCTCAAAGAATTTCTTAAAAGATTTCTTAATTAAAAAAATAATTCCTACTATAATTCCTATAGAAATAATTAAAAAACCCATTGAACTTTGCATACCTTATACCTCCCTTTTTTATTTATAATAAGTCTATTATATTTAGCCAAAATAAGCTACCAACTATTAGGCAACTATAGGTTGCTTTCAGTTGCCCATGTTAAAACTTGCCCTTTACAGCAAAATAAAACAAATGTGACCAAGTTAACTGATAATATGTTTCAATTAGGGTAAAATATGTATATCTATAAGAAGTAGATTTTTATATAAAATATAAGAAAATAATTAAGGAGAATTTGTTATGAATTTCTATCAAGGAAATGAAACAATTGATATATTATCTAAAAAAGCAGAAGAAAAAAATAAAATGTCTTTTATTAGATTATTTTTACTAGGCATACTTGGTGGAGCCTTTATTGCCCTAGGATATTTAGCCTACTTGAGAATATTAGGTGCAATGCCAAAGGAATTAAATGGCTTAGGCTTGTTCTTAGGAGCCTCTATATTTCCTATTGGATTAATAGCCATATATTTAATGAACGCAGAGCTGGCAACAGGAAATACATTAACAATGACACTTGGATATTTAGACAAAAAAGTAAAAATATACCAGGTTCTTTATAACTGGTTGGTAATAGCCCTAAGTAATATTTTAGGAGCCCTACTAGTTGCTTATTTCTTTGGTCATATTGTTGGTTTAACAGAAGGAGCCTATTTAGAAACAACTCTTAATATAGCTAAGTCTAAAATAGAAGCCTCTACAATGTCAGCTTTAGTATCCGGCCTAGGTGGAAATATCTTTGTCTGTACTGCTGTTTGGATTGCAACATCAGCTAAAACATTAGCCGGAAAAATATTTGGACTATGGTTTCCTGTAATGATATTTATAGTTATTGGCTTACAACATGCAGTAGCCAATGCCTTTATAATACCTGCAGCAATATTTTCCGGTCAATCAACAATAACAGTTTTAGACTTTGTAACTAATTTCCTAGCTGTCTTTCTAGGAAATGTTCTTGGTGGAGCAGTAGTAGTTGCAATACCTGTGTTTATGTCAAATAGAAAATGTAATTCCTTAACTAGCTGTGAATTACCATATTCAGGGGACTAATATATATCATATTTTATTAAGTATTAACTACTATACTTACAAACATAGTAGTTAATACTTATAATTGAAATTTGCTATAATCTATATAAGGAGAAATACATATGACTATAAAACTACTAGCTTATACAAGAGAAAAGGCCCATGAATTTTATAAAAATTACATACAAGACCCTGCTATATTTACTTCCGATGAAAAATTTAAAACCTATGAATATAAAGCCTACCAAGTAGATGATTTTTTTAATAGTCATGTAGGACTAAAAAGCAGAAAATATTTTGCCATCGATTTAAATGGTAGAACCATAGGGGAAATCTCTTTAAAATTCATCAATAAAAAAGAAAAATCTGCCACCTTGTCCATTGCCTTAATAAATGACTCCGTTAAAGGATTAGGCTATGGAACAGAGGCAGAAAAACTAATTATTGAATACGGCTTTACTAAATTAGGCTTAGATATAATCTATGCCGATACAATTTTACGAAATACAAGAAGCCAACATGTACTGGAAAAAGTCGGCTTTAAATACATAAAAACAGATAAGGACTTAAAATATTATGAACTAAGAAAAGAGGATTGGTTAGAAGCTAAGGGTTAATAAACTAGTCATTAGTCTAGCTTAATTTAAAATTTAAATTTCTATTTACTGTATACTATATTATAAATCAAATAATTATAGGAGTAGTTATGAATGAAATAATAAAATTAATAGATGATGGATTAGTATCCTTTGAAAACTTTAATAATTTAGAAATTAGAAACTATGATTTTTCTAAAATAGAATTTGAAAATATAGAATTTAGAAATTGTATTTTTAATAACTGTAAATTTAATAAGGCTTATTTTTATCAAACAGAATTTTATAATTGTGACCTTTCCAATAGTGACTTTAAGGACTCTTACTTTAAAAATGTAAAAATCATAAGTTCCAAGGCTGTTGGTACAAATTTATATGATTCTATATTTAAAAATTTTTATATAGATGACTCTGTTTTCAAATTCTCTAATTTTTCAACTAGTTTATTTGAAGGCTCAAAACTGGAAAACACAGATTTTTCAGAGTCTATTTTTTCCAACTGTAAATTTAAAAAATCTAAAATAAAAGAGGTCAATTTAAAAAGAGCAGAAATATTTAAGGCAAAGTTAACTAACTTAGACTTTTCCGACTCAAATATTGAGCAGTTAAGAATTTCTGAAGATTTAAGTGAATTTAAGGGAAGTAAAATAAATTCTTTTCAAGCAGTAGAATTAATTAGTTTACTAGGAATTAAAGTAATTTAAAAAAAGTGGCTAAAGGCTCCTTTTTTATTTTGTTTATTAATCTCCTATACTTGCCAAATTATTGGTAAGCCAAGAGCTGTTGGAATTATAGTTCCTGCTAAACCTAATATTAATAATAATACTATAGATTTAATAGGTGTAAATTGTTTTTTAACCATTAATAGGTAGATTCCTAAAGTTATAAGTAATGGTAATAGTTGTGGTAAAACAGTATCTAAAACTCCTTGAATATCAACTTCAACAGGTTGTTCTTCGTATCTGTTAAAAGTAATTTCAGATCTATCATTATCTAGTTCTACTATAGTAGCTCCATCTGCTAAATCTTCTGTAATATTACCATCTTCATCTTTTGCATATAGATAATCCTCATATTGAGGTATTTCAGCATTTTCAACAATTGTTGTTATAGGAATAGCAGCGTTTGTTGTACCATTAGGTACTTTAATATTAAGGTTTGCACCACCATAGACTGCTATTAATGAACCTACTACGAAAACTCCAAGTATTGAAGCTGCTCTTGTAAATTCCTTAGCATTTTGGGTTAAAATGTCAATTGCACTTGTACCCATTTTATAGGACCAATGCATTAAGAAATACCTTATTGCAAATTGGGCAATATTAAAAATCAACAGGAAGAGTATTGGTGCTGCAATACTTCCCTCTATAGCCATGTTAGAAGTAATTCCTGCAGTTATAGGAACAAGGGTTAGCCAGAATAAAGCATCTCCTATACCTCCTAAAGGTCCCATTGCTGCAACTCTAACGGCACGAATAGTTGGAATATCTGCTTTGTTTTGCTCTAGTGATAGTACAATACCCATAACTAACGTAACTAAGAATGGATGTGTATTAAAGAACTCCAAGTTATGTGACATTGATGCTGCTAAGTCATCTTTATTAGTATGAATCTTCTCTAAGCCAGGAAGTATTCCCCATAACCATCCACCGGCCTGCATTCTTTCATAGTTGAAAGAAGCTTGTAGAAATAGTGATCTCCATGCCATTTTATTTAATGTTTTTTTGTCTAACTGTGCAGCAGGAGTTTGATCTTTATAATTATCTGGAATATTATATGCCATCTTCGTCACCTCCTGAGCTATCTACAGTAATATTTTTAAATTTTGTTTGAGTTTGATAATCCCAAAACGCAAGCATGAAGCCGATTAATGCTAATAGGATTAATGCAGGGCTAGCTAAAGATTCTATAGATACTACTATAATTGCTAAAGCAAAGCCTCCAAGGAAGAATCCCCATAAATCTTTTGACATCATTACTTTAAGTAATACTGCAAATCCGACGAATTTCATCATTCCACCAGCAGCTGTTAAACCATTTTGAACTGCATTGTACCACACGTTATCACTAAGAGCTTGAATTTGTGCAGCTAATGCATTACCACCAATTAAGAATAAAATACCAATAATTCCAAAAGCGGTTCCTAAAAGAGCCATTGCTAGAACATTGATTTTTGTAATGCCCTTTGTATCTGCATTATGAGCATATTCATCAGCCTTAGTCATCATTGGTGACATTAGAGTAAATATTAATGTAACTGCTGACTGTCCTAGAATTGCAAAAGGTATAGCTGCTGCTACTGCAGCTTTTGGTTCTAATCCAACTGAAATTGCTAATATTGTAGCCATAATACCACCAATAACGGCGTTAGGTGGTTGTGCTCCACCAATAGGCATATTACCAATTGTCATTAGTTGGTAAAAACCACCAACAACAAGTCCTGTCTTCATGTCTCCTAAAATAGCACCTATAACTGGTCCCATAACAATAGGTTGATATAGTGATTCTAGGAAACTGAATTGGTCTATAGCTGCTATAAAAGTAACTATAAATACCAATATAATTTGAATCATACTTTCCTCCTTTTTAAAAATTTATACTTAACTATTATTTAAATAGTTTGTCCACATCTTCGGAAGATTCAGTAGGAACTCTTCTTATTTCAAGTTCTATTCCCTTATCTTTTAATTTTTTAAAGGCTTCAACATCATCATCATCAACAGCAACAACTTTAGCAACTTGACGTTTTCCTTCAGCCATATGCATATTACCTATATTTACTTTCTTAATAGGAACTCCACCTTCAACAAGTTTTAAAACATCTTGTGGTGTTTCAGCTATAATAAATATTTTTTGTCTTTCAGCTGCTTTGTGAATGATATCGATTGTCTTTTGGATTGTAAAATATCTTGTTGCTACACCTGTTGGTGCTGCCATGTCCATAAGACTTTGTCTCATTTTATCTCCGGCAACTTTATCGTTTGCAACTAATAATAAATTTGCTCCTATAGAGTTTGTCCATTGTGTTGCTACTTGACCATGAATAAGTCTGTTATCAATTCTAGTTAATACAATATTTGCCATAATAATTCCTCCTAAAATAAACTTATAATAATATTATTGCTTATCTCTTACTTCTATTATACCCCAAAAACATTGGAAAATAGCGGTTCTTTTTCGAAAAGTAACAAAAAAACTTTTTTTAGAATATAAAAGTTGAGTTTTTAGAGCTTTAGTTTTTCAAGATTTTTTAAAATTTTTTACATTGGCTAACTGGTATCTAAATTTTACTTAATAATTTCTGAAACTGCATATCTACTGACTTTAAGAATAGCACCAGATTTTATTTCTATATCTAAATAATCATCTTGTATTCTTTTCACCTTGCCATAAATACCATTGGAAAAAATTACTTCTGAACCAACAGAAATACTTTTATGTAGGTCTTCAAAATATTTTCTTCTTTTTTTTACAGATCTGTAATTAAAAATAGAATAGACAAGTAGAACTAGGATAATTAAGATTATTAGTGCAATAGATGCACCTAGAACATAATTCCAAATCAAATCAACTTCCCTCCTTTTAAATGACTTCAAATAGATAATACCCTATAATAGTATATAATTATCATAGCATTAAAAAAACTATTTATAAAAAAGGTGAAAATATGAAAAAAATATTTATAATAGAAGACGAATTAGCCATAGCTACTGAACTTGAAGAACAGTTAAAAAACTGGGGTTATAATGCTAAAAAAGTCGAAAATTTTGAAAAGGTTATTGAAGAATTTAAAGAATATAATCCTGACTTAGTATTAATGGATATAAAGTTACCGTTTTTAAATGGTTTTATATGGTGTGAAAGAATTAGAGAGTTTTCAAAAACACCAATTATATTTTTAACATCTGCATCGGATAGTTTAAATTTAATAACTGCAATAAATCATGGAGGGGACGATTTTATTTCTAAACCTTTTGAAATACAGGTTTTAATTGCAAAAATTAAGGCATTATTAAGGCGTACTTATGAATTTGAATTAAGTAATTCCCTATTAGAATACAAGGGAGTAATATTAGATACAGACAATATGACTATAAAGTACAGGGATAAAACAGAGTCTTTAACAAAGAATGAATTTTTAATTTTAGAAATTCTAATGGAAAATATAAATAAGGTAATTTCACGAAATAGAATTATGGATAAGTTGTGGAATACAGATAGCTTTATAGATGATAACACCTTAACAGTGAATATTAATAGACTTAGAAAAAAATTGGAATTAATAGGAATAAAGGATTTAATAAAAACTAAAAAGGGAATGGGTTACATAATTCAATGAAAAAATTTATAGAGGCAAATAAATCATATTTTTTAAGTAGTATTGTATTTACTCTTGTATTTTTGTTAATACTTTTTATATATAGGCTGGACCTAGTAATATCCATTTATGGAATTGTCTTGTATTATGCAATTTCCCTTCCAATAGTTGTCTACAGGTATAGTAAATATAATTTAGTTATAAAAACCTTAAATAATTTAAAAGATAATAGCTTTGAAGAGGATTATAATAATATTAAATTTGAAAATAATCAGCTAGAAAGAAGTTACTATAATCTATATTTAAATAGAAATAAACAGTTATTAGAAGAAAAAGAAAGAAATAATAAATTATACAAGGAGCAAAATGAATATTTAACAATGTGGGTTCATCAAGTTAAAACTCCTATTTCGACAATATCTTTAATTTCAGAAAGAGAAGAAAATAATGAGGTAAAAATGGAGTTGTTAAGGATAAATGAATACATTGACCAGATGATTAACTATATGAAATTTGAAAATTTAAGTCAAGACTATGTATTTAGGAACGTTTCGTTAAAAAAGATAATAAACAATTCAATAAAAAAATATAAATTATTATTTTTTAAAAAGAAATTATTTGTAGATGTTAATATTGACGAAGTAGATATTTTAACTGATGAAAAATGGTTGTCCTATGTTATTCAACAGATAATTTTTAATGGAATAAAATATACTGAAAAGGGTGGAATTAAAATTTATAATGAAGAAAATAATCCCTATATACTTCATATAAAGGATACAGGTATAGGAATACCTGAAAATGATTTACAAAATATAACTAAGTGGGGTTATACAGGGGAAAATGGTCGATTAGATAAAAATTCAACAGGAATTGGACTTTATTTAGTTGACAAAGTATTAAATAAGTTTAAGTATAGTTATAAAATCCATTCAGAAGTAGGTAAAGGAACGGATTTCATTATTAATTTAAAGAGAAGGGAAATAATAAAAAACTAGTAAAAATCTCAAATTATATTTGAGGTTTTTTTCTTTGTTAATAAGCAAAGTGACAAAATGTAAGATTAAAGTAAATTCTGTAAGCTAGAGCTAAGGCAAGGATATAGGAAATAATTTAAAATATAGTTAATAAGTTAAGAAAAGAGGAAAAAATATGAAAATATTGGAAATTAATAATTTAAGAAAAATATATAAAACAAAACTTAGCTCTACAACAGTAGAAGCCTTGAAGGACATAAATTTCTCTGTAGAAAAAGGTGAATTTATTGCAATAATGGGGGAATCCGGTTCTGGTAAATCTACCTTATTAAACTTAATAGCTACTATAGACAGTCCTACATCAGGGAAAATTGTATTAGATGGAAAAAATATTTCCCTAAGTACAGAAAGTGAAATGGCAATATTTAGAAGGGAAAATCTTGGCTTTGTTTACCAGGAGTTTAATCTTTTAAATTCCCTAAACAATAGGGACAATATTTTACTACCATTGGTTTTAGCAGATGAAAAAGTAAAGGTAATGGAAGAAAAATTAAAACCAATAGCAAAAGCCTTAAACATTGAAAATATAATAAACAAATACCCTTATGAAATATCGGGAGGACAAAAGCAAAGAGTAGCAGTAGCCAGGGCTATAATAACAAAGCCAAAACTACTTCTTGCAGATGAACCAACAGGAGCCTTAGACTCTAATTCAAGTATGGAGTTATTAAACTTATTTGAACAAATAAATAAAACAGGTCAGACTATTTTAATGGTTACTCACTCAGCAATGGCAGCAAGTAGAGCCAGTAGGGTTTTATTTATTAAAGATGGAGTAATTTATTATGATATTTATAAAGCTAGCCTAAACAACGAGGAAATGTATAACAAAATAGTTAAAACACAAATGATGCTTTTAGCAGGTGGTGAGAGTATTGAATAGAATTTATAGGAAGTTCGCAATACAAAATATTAAGAATAATAAAACCTTATATATTCCATATATAATTACTTCTTCAATAACTATATTTATGTTCTATATTTTCCTTGCAATTCAAAATAATCAAGATATTTTACAATCCCGTGGTGGAGCCTATATAAAAATGGTATTGGATCTTGGAACCTATATAATTGGAATTTTTTCTGTAATCTTTCTAATATATACAAATAAATTCCTTGTAAGAAATAGGGACAGAGAACTGGGACTTATAAATATGCTAGGAGTGGACAAAAAAGGTATATCTAAAATAATGATATACGAAAATGTAATTTTAACAATAATAAACTTAGTTATAGGAATATTTTCAAGTCTAATTTTTAGTACAGCTATATTTTTGTTAATATCAAGATTTATGTCCTTGAAGATAACAGAATATATCTATATTGATTTTGAAAGTATTGTAAAAACCATTCTTGTATACCTAGTAATTTTTTTAGTAGTTTTAATTGGAAATATTATCAGAGTAAGAAAACTTAAACCCTTGGAATTATTAAAAGAATCGGAAAAAGGGGAGAAGGAGCCTAAGGCTAACATAATTTTAACAATTATTGGAATAGGTTGCATGGTAACAGGTTATGTATTGGCTCAAAATACAAAAAACGTAATGGATGCTATAGTGTTTTTTTTCATAGCTGTAATTTTAGTAATAATTGGAACCTACCTTCTTTTTACAACTGTAAGTATAGCAATACTTAAAATTTTAAAAAGAAATAAAAAAACATATTATAAATCTAAGAATATGACCTTTATTTCGTCTATGTTGTTTAGAATGAAACAAAATGGAGTAAGTCTTGCCAATATTTGTATAATTAGCACAATGGTTTTAGTAATGTTGGTAACAACAACCGCACTTTTTATTGGAGGAGAAGATGTAATAAATTCATTCTATCCTTCAGATGTAGATATTAGATATGATGAAATAGACGAAGAGAAAGAGAAAATTGTAGAAGAAATAGTTAAGAAGAATACGGAAAACAAAAAAGTAGAAATAAAGGATTATTATAATATTTCCCAATATGATATTACTACTGTAAAAACAGGAAGTGGAAATTTCAAAAAAACAAATGATGGAAATTTTAGTGATATAAGAAATTTACAATTATTTAGCATATATGATTTAGAGGATTATAATAAAATAACAGGAGAAAAAATAGATTTAAAGGATAATGAAATACTTTTATATCAAAATAAGGAAAATGACTTAGACAACTTTAAAATTGACAATGTTAATTTTAAGGTAAAGGAAAATATAAGGGAAATTGATGACCATTTTAAGAAAAGGGAAATGTCAACTTTTTCAATAGCAACTATAATAGTAAAGGATAAGGAAAAAGTCTATGAAGAAACAAGGAAGGACTTAAACTTAAATAACGAAAAAGAAAAACTAATGGTTATGGGAACATCAACAATATATTTTAATATCTCAGGAGATAAGGAAGAAATAAAATCAGCTATAGCCAATATTGATAGGGATTTATATGAAAAATATGGCCTAGATGAAGATGGCTTTAGAGTATTTAACCTAGATAATAAATTTAAAGGTGAAGAAAGCTTTAAGGGAATGCATACCGGTATATATTTAGTGACCATATTACTTTCATTGGTATTTATAGTAGCTATGATTATGATAATTTACTATAAACAAATATCAGAAGGATTAGAAGATACAAAAAATATAGGAATTTTAAATAAAATAGGAATGAGTAAGAAGGAAATAAAAAGAAATATTGGAAAACAAACAAGAGCTATTTTCTTTACACCATTAATAATTTCCATAGTTCACCTAATTGGAGCAACTAATTTAATATATAATTTAATGAATGTTATTTTAGTAGCCAATAAGGAAGTTTTTATAAAAGCGGAAATAATAACTGTAGTAGTATATGTAGTCTTTTATATCGTAGTATATAAATTTTCATCAATAGCATATTATAGCGTTATTAATAAAAATAATAAATAATAAAAAATCAGCCTTTTTCCAAGTGACCTAGATAAGTGAGAATAAATAAAAAGCACCTTGTATTGAATTTTATTGTAAAATAGAATCAATCAGAGGTGCTTTTTGTATGAAAAGAATTATGCATAGTTAAAAAACTAAAATGAAAGCTGTGGAATTATAGATGATTTTTTTAGGGATTGTAAATAGTTTTGTTTTTATTTTAGGACTATAAAAAGTTTAGATGGCTTTATTTAAATCCCTCTTTCAGACATTTTTACTTGAATTTCATTTGAATTAATTCCAACCATAGCTTCTCCTAAATCTTCGGACAATTCAGCAATTATCTCAGGGTTTTTATAGTTTTTCACAGCTTCAACAATAGCCTTTGCTCGTTTTACAGCATTTCCGGATTTAAATATACCGGAACCTACAAAAATCCCTTGAGCCCCTAATTTCATCATTAAAACTGCATCAGCAGGCGTTGCTATTCCACCGGCTGAAAAATTCACTACCGGTAATTTTTTATTATCGTGCACATACTTTAAGACTTCATAAGAAACTTGCAAATTTTTAGCTTCTGTAAATAATTCGTCCTCATTCATAAAAGATACTATTTTTATCTGTCTATTAATTTCACGCATATGGGTTACTGCTTGGACAATATCACCAGTTCCAGGCTCTCCTTTTGTTCTTATCATTGAAGCACCTTCTGTTATTCTTCTTAAGGCTTCTCCTAAATTTTTAGCACCACAGACAAAAGGTGTTTTAAATTTATTTTTATTTATATGATTTTCGTTGTCAGCAGGGGAAAGTACTTCACTTTCGTCAATACAGTTAATATTTAATGCTTCAAGAATTTCCGCTTCTACAAAATGACCAATTCTTACCTTTGCCATTACCGGTATATTTACTGCAGATACAATTTCCTTTATCATTTTAGGGTCACTCATTCTAGCAACTCCACCTTCAAGTCTAATATCAGCCGGAATTTTTTCTAAGGCCATTACAGCACAAGCACCGGCTTCTTCAGCGATTTTTGCCTGTTCAGGACTTGTAACATCCATAATTACTCCACCAATTAAACTATTAGTAAATTCTGTTTTTAAATTTTGATTCATTATTAACCTCCAATTAATTTATATTGTTATAACAATATATTTATGATAACGTTATACTGATACCATAACAAGAGCCAGAAAAGAAAAATTAATAGTACCAGTGGAGGTAATTATGATTTATATAGATAAAAATTCAAAAGAACCCTATTATTTACAGATTTATAATAATATATTAAATGATATATTATCGGGAAAAATTGTATCTGGAACTAAATTAATGGGCAGTAGGACTCTTTCAGAAAAGCTAGAAGTAAGTAGAAATACTGTAAATTCTGCCTATGCCCAATTGGCTGCAGAAGGTTATATAGAGTCTAAGAAAGGAGCTAATTTTGAAGTTTTAAATATACCCAAAATTAACAAGGCTACAAAAAAGTATTTTAAAGAAGATAAAAATAAAAATAAAACTAAAGTAAAAAACAATAATATAGTTTTCGATTTACATTTTTCAAATAATTTATTTCCAAAAGCAAAATGGAGAAAGTATTCTTTAGAGGCTTTAAATAATTATGAAGAGGTGTGTAATTCAAAAAATGAAAAGGGAAGTATTTTTTTAAGAAATGAGTTAAGAAAATATTTGTATGAATCAAGAGGGGTAAACTGTAATGAAAATCAGATTATTATTACTAACGGACTACAGGATTCTTTACAGTTAATTGTTAATTTACTAGAACTAAACAATAGTACTGTAGCTGTAGAAGAACCCTGCTACCATGATGCATATTCAATTTTTGCAGAAAACTCCAATATAGAAAAAATTTCTATAGATAAAGAGGGGATAAAAATACCAGGGGAAGTTACTTTTAAAAAATTAAAGTAATTTATACTACACCGTCCCATCAATTTCCTACTGGAATAGTTATGTCTATAAAAAGACGTTACGAGCTTTTAAAATGGGCTGAAAATAATAATTCATATATTATTGAAGATGATTATGATAGTGAATTTACCTACTATACTAAACCAATTCCATCGTTACAATCCATTGATGAAAATAGTAGGGTAATATATTTAGGAACTTTTTCAAAATCCATTTCTCCGGCTATTAGGATGGGATACATAATTTTACCTAAATATATTCTTGAGAAATATGAAAATAGGATAAATAAATATACTTGTTCTGTTTCTTTAATAGATCAGTATATTGTTGGAAGATTTATTGAATCCGGTGATTATAAAAGACATATTAGAAAATTATGTGTTAGTTTTAAGAAAAACCACGACTTATTTGTAAAGGAATTAAGTAAGTTTAACAGTGAAATTAAAATACGTAAATCAGGAGCAGGAATATGGATTTTATTGGAATTTCCTAAGGAGAAAAGCTATGAAGAAATTTTGAATTCTGCCGAGAAGCAAGGAGTTAAAGTCTATACTTCCAAAGGAAATTGGCATCAGGAAGATAATACTAGTAAATTAATCTTGCTTGGACTTGCCCATATTAAATACAAGGATATAGAAAACTGTATTGAAAGGCTGAAAAAAGCTTGGACTTAAAAAGGAATGAGAAACTCATTCCTTAATTGTTGTCATGTAATATTTTTATTATTTGTTTTGCAGAATCACCATTACCATAAATTCCCTTTTCGAATTTTGTATTGTTGTTTTCCATTATTTTTTCGTATATTTCATTAGGTTCTGCAAGTAGGTTAATTCCCTTGTCGGTTAATTCCCTCCAAGAGGTGTCAGGCATTACAACAACACCTTCTTTATTTGCAAAGTAACTTTCCTTTTGGAAACCACCACTATCTGTTAAAGCTTTTTTACAGTTCTGTACAAGTCCCATTAAATTCAAATAATCTATTGGATCTAAAACTTTCAAATCCCTTATATATTTTTCTAAATTATTTGTTTTTATTCTAGCAGCAGTTCTTGGATGAATAGGCCAAACTACTGGTGTTTCACTATTAACCATAGCAACTTGCTCTAAAATTGTCTGTAATTTTTTAGGGTCGTCTACATTAAAGTCCCTATGTAGTGTCATAACGATATAGTTATTTGCTTCTAGGTTTAGCTTTTCAATTAAAGAATTATCAAAATAAGGTATCATTTCTAGATAGATATCGTACATTACATCACCGGTAAAGAACACATTGTTTTTAATGCCTTCTCCCTCTAAATTCTTTAGTCCGTAATCACTAGGAACAAATAAATAATCGGAGATTCTGTCGGTTATGACCCTGTTTATTTCTTCAGGCATATCCTTAGGCTCTTGTCTAAGTCCTGCTTCAATATGGGCAACTTTTATTTTCAATTTTGATGCAGCTATGGCACCAGCTAATGTAGAATTTGTATCACCATAAAGTATAACTACATCTGGTTTTTCCTTTATCATAATCTTTTCAATTTCAATTAGCATATTACCAGTCATTTGACCATGGGAGGAACCGTTAATACCTAAATTGTAATCAGGTTTCTTCATGTTTAAAACTTGAAAGAAAATATCGGACATATTTTCATCATAATGTTGTCCTGTGTGAACAACTATTTCTTCAATATCGTCATATTTGTTTATTTCCTTTTGTATTATAGCTTCTTTTACAAATTGTGGTCTAGCACCAATTATAGATAGTATTTTCATATTCTCTCCTAACTTAAATCTTTAGCAACTTTTCTAGCTCTAGCTTCCCAAGTATTTTCCTCTAGAGCCATGTTGAAGTTGGGGATTAAATCTGTTAATTTATTTTTATTTTTATATATATGAATTAATTTATCTTTTAATAAATCTTCATTATAGTCTACTGTAAAGCCTATTTTATATTTTTCAATTATTCTAGAGGTAGCAGTTTTTTTTACTGATATTATTGGTTTTTTAAACTTTATATACTCAAATAGTTTTACAGGAATAGCAAAGTTCCAATATTTTTTAGGCTCAGCAAAAAGTAATGCTATATCAGATTCCTCTAAAAAAACGTCGTATTCTCCAGGACCACCGTTAATTACATTAATTCTATCAGTCATGTATTTTTTATATATTTCCTTTTGATTATTCCATTCACTTTCTCTTGTGCATAATGTAAAATGTATAAAATCTAAATCGAATATTACTTTAAAAAATAACTCCAAATTATATAAATCACCTAGGCCACCAACATAAAATATATTTAAAAACTCATTTTTAGGAGAATAATTATATATCTTCTCTTCATCTAGGGCTGGAGGAAGATTTTGTATATTACTTCCCAAACTAATTGGTAGATAATCATTCATTTTTTTATCAGGCATATATATAATATCAATATACTTTTTGTATTTTTTTAAATCGTATTTATAGAAAAAAGTAGATATTAACTGTTTGGGTTTTGATACCGTGTTTTTATATTGCTCAAAAAGCCAGTGAGTATCCCTATAGAATAACCCTATCTTTACACCATGATTTTTTAAAAACTTAAAAAACCCAAAATCCAAAAAGGGGTGTGTTGGTAGATGATTTTTTTCTGTTAGCAAAGTTGGCATTGTTGAACTTTCACTGTAACAGAAATCATAAATAACACCGTTTAAAATATTGTCTTTTATTTTATCAATTGCTTCTTCTCTTTGTGCAGCATATCCCATAATTACATCAACATCATAACCTATTTTTTTAAAGGCATCTAGCATTTTAAACGGTCTTATATGTGAACCACTATGCCTATTTTTATCTACATAATAGGGGATATGATAAATCATTCTTTTCATATTATTAAGCCCTTTATTTGTTTTTATATATAGATTAACCATCAACTATATATTGTAGCATATTTTACAATTGATGGTTAATATTTAGGGTTTAAAAGTTTTCATATATAAAGTCTATTTTTGTGTTTTTCAAATTTATTAATATTATAAAAATCAATAATATAATTAAGGTATTTTTAAATATAATAAAAAAAGTGTTTTCGTTTAATTTATTTAAAATATCTTGCCATTTTTTCATTAATTTTTAACCAACCTTTCCAATATGAATATTTAATATTATAAAAAACATTTTATATTAAATAAAAATTATTGTTGGTAGATGATATAATTATTCATCTTCATTTTTATTTTTTAAATATTGTATAAAATTATTAACTGTTGCAATATCATCTCTTTCAAAGTCAGTAGGTTGTAATACTAAGCCTATTTTTTCTTCTATTAATAATATTATACTTATAGTTGAAAGAGAGTCTATTAAACCGGCTTCAAAGAGATCTAAGTCCATATTTTCTTTTATTTCGTCAGTATCTGCTATTTCTTCCATAATTTCTAAAGCTATTTTTTCGTAATCCATATTTTCCTCCTAAATTATTTAAACAAGTACCCTGAGAATAATAGCATACCAAAAGCTATAAATTGGAAACATACTATTATACTTATTGGAGTATATAATTTTTTTGTTTTAAAATTCTTGTATATTTTTGAACTTAGGTAAATGTCGGTTATTACTAATAATATACCTTGGTAGAGACCGTAAAGTATATAATGTAGTTCAAAACCGTGCCAAATACCCATTGTTCCCATGGTAATTAAAAAGGCTACTCTT
>NZ_JBASWB010000042.1:0-2200 GCF_049276255.1 Miniphocaeibacter sp. | reverse complement strand
CTTGCAAATAAACTAGGTGCACCAATAATGTTAACAAGAAAAGATGCTATTCCAGCAGAAGTGAAAGCTGAAATTAACAGACTTGGAGCAACTAAGGTAATAATAATAGGTGGAAATGACTCTATATCAGAAAAGGTAGAAAAAGAACTAGCTAACTACACTGTAGAAAGAATTGGTGGACCAGACAGATACGATACAGCAATTCTTGTAGGAAACCAAGTAAGAGCTTTAACAGCTAGTAAGACAGAAGCAATACTAGTAGATGGAACAGACTTCCCGGATGCAATTGCAATGACATCTATGGGTGTAGAAGAAAATATGCCAATCCTATTAACAAAACCAGGACAATTACCAACAAGTACAGCAAAAACAATAGAGGACTGGAAATTAACTGAGGTAACAATAGGTGGAGGAAGTAAGTCGGTATCAGGAGAAGTAGAAAAAGAAGTTAGAAAATATGCAGAAGTAAATAGAATAGCTGGTGCTGACAGGTATGAAACATCTGTACTAGTAGCAGAACAAGTATATGTAAAACCAAAACATGCTGTAATAGCAAGTGGAGAAGTATTCCCAGATGCTATAGTTGGGGCATCATATGCAGCTAAAAAGGGTTATCCAATAGTATTATCTAGAGGAAACAACGTTCCAGATGTTGTAATGGACTATGTTTTAGGTAATAGATAAATAAATAAAAACAACAACTTAAGTTTTTGAATATTTAAAAACTTAAGTTGTTGTTTTTTTAACGGAATTATGTTAATTTTATAGTGAGAGGAATATAAATAATAAAAATAAAGGGGAGTTAAATGAATAGTAAATCTGAAGAAGACGCATTTAGGATATCCAGTTATTTAGGAAATAAAATGGATATTTCAAAAAGAATGGGAGCTATTTTATTAGGAGATTTTATTTGTGCTTTTGCAATGACCTTTTTCTTTCAACAAAAAGGGTTACTAAGTGGTGGCTTAGGAGGTATAGGTTTATTATTAAAATTTTTATATAATATACCTACAGGTCTTACTATATTAATATTAAATATTCCATTAGTTATAATGGGGTATATATTTTTGAATAAAATATTTACAACATATGCCATGATTTCAGCAGTAATATTGTCCGGTATATTGTTAATATTTGAAAATTTCAAAAATCCATTTATTTTAGAAGATGCTTTTCTTGTATCAGTAATAGGAGGAGCAATTAATGGAATAGGTATGGGAATTCTTTTTAGGTATGGAGCCTGTCAAGGCGGATTGGATATATTGGCGGCTATATTTAAAAAAAGACTTAATATGAACATTGGTAATGCTCTACTAGGAATGAATATGCTTATAGTTCTAACGGCATCATATATATTTTCATTGGACAAGGGATTATATACAATAGTTTCTATGGTTGTAGGCTATACATTACTTGATAGAATTCAAATGGGTTTTGGGGAAAGAAAACAAATTTTTATTATATCTAAGGAATATAACGCTATAACTGAAGATATAATAAAATACGTTCATAGAGGGGTAACCTACCTAGATGGCTCAGGAGCCTATAGTGAAACAGGCTATAAAATAATTTATACTGTAGTAGGTACAAGGCAAATAGCAGCTTTAAAGCAAATAGTAGAAGAACATGATAAAAATGCATTTATGACTATTTCAGATACTTATGAGGTAAAGGGTAAAGGATTTAAAACAGCCGAAATTTAAATTGTTGAATTAAAGTAGAGAATATGGTATTATTGGCTTGATACAAAAATAAGAGGTGAAAGAATGATTTTAATTTCTTGCTAAAAATTTAATTTGGGAATAATAAAATAATAGTTCTAGTTATATAATTTATTGGTTTATGAATTATATACTTGTAGACCCTATTTATTATTACCACAGCAAGAAATCTCTTCATATATATTATATAAAACATTAGACGAGGGATTTCCCTCGTCTTTTTTAATGACCTAACCCGATTTATGAAATAAATCGCAGGTAGGTCAGCAGACTGTTGAATCCAAGTGGAACTTGGTCAACAGATTGCATGAGACCTGTAACAAAATCAAAGATTTTGACTAGGGCTTCAAGATGCAGTAAGTTCAAATCTGTTATTTGGCAAAGGCATCCTGCTAATAACCTACCTAAATTTACGCATTAAAATTCAGGTATGTAAATAGCCAATTGTGTCTAAGATAAACTTGGTCAACAGATTGCAT
>NZ_JBASWB010000041.1:0-3037 GCF_049276255.1 Miniphocaeibacter sp. | reverse complement strand
ATATAGAGTCATTTCCACCTATTATTATTACCTTAGTTGCTCCAAGTCTGTTAATTTCAGCTTTCACTTCTGCTGGAATAGCATCTTTTCTTGTTAACATTATTGGTGCACCTAGTTTATTTGCAAGCACTGTTGCTGTTAATTCATCTGTATATTTTTCTCCACTTGCTAATAATACCACATTGGATTTGTCATATTCTTTTGATACTGCTACTGATGTACTGTAACGGTCTTTACCAGATAACCTAAATTGTACAAAGTCCATTAGTTGACTTTCTATATTTTCCGTTAGTGTAGATTTTCCACCTACTAAAGTTATTTCTTTTATAGTGCCAGTTGGTTTTCCTGGTTTTTCTTTTACATTTATTTCTACTTCTATCTTATTGTCCTTATATAATAAACTTTCGTGGCTATAAGTTCCTAAATATTTATCGGTATTTATAACTTCTGTATCTGGATTATCCCAGTTAAATTTACCACCAGTCAATATATTATCATTCTCATCTTTTACTATAACTGAAATATCCTTTAATTTTGTGCCATAGCTAACCTTATCTTCTACAATTACCTTTACTTTTTTAACCTCTCTCGGTATTTTTACACTTTCTTTACTTAATGTTTTAAATTCAGTATTTGTAGATTCTTCAAAAACTTTCAATTGAGGAAGATATGCAAATTCATTCTCTGCAAAAATATCTGACCAAATAGCATCATCTTCTAAGTCCATTTTACCATGAGTTAACATTTCCTCTATTGAAAGACCTATAGTTGTATCTTCTAATCCTTTATCTGCCAATCCCATACCTTTTCCATTTCTATCTTTATCAAAATAGCATCTCTCAAATTTAGAATACCTTGATAGAGGACCAATATAACCAAAAACTCCTCCTACAGTTTTATTAGCTTTTATTTCTCCAATATTGTAACAATTGTTGGAATATATAAATTGATCGAATCCTAATATTCCCCCTGTTTGTTCCTCTCCCTTTACTTCCCCAATATTATAGCAATTATATATATATTGATTAGCACCAGCAATTCCACCTACATATTTTTCCCCATCTATATTTCCAATATTAAAAGAATTATATATTTTAGAATTGACACTTCCGTAACCTACAATTCCACCTATATAACCCTCTATATTTGTAGAGGAAATTTCTCCTAAGTTACAACAATTTTTTACATTAGAATACCTATGAAAACTTCCTACAATTCCACCTGTGCCCTTTCCATCTTTTATTTTTCCTCTATTTTTACAATATTCCACATTGGAATTCAATATATAACCTACTATTCCACCTATCTCGTTTTCTCCACCAATTGTAATACTATTGCTACAATTACTAATAGAAGAATCAGTCATTGCTCCTACTATAGCTCCTACACATGATTTTCCTTCTACTTGCCCACTTGCAATATGTAAATTTTTTATTTCACTATTTTTTATATCTCCAAATAAGCCTACATGATATAGGTTCTCATCCTTAATTTTCAAATTAGATATTTTCTTATTGTTTCCATTAAAATTCCCTTTAAATTGTCTCTGGTCACCTGAATTTATTATGCGTCCTATTGGAGTCCAATTATCATAATCCTTTAAATCTATATCATTCACCAATTCAAAATATTTTCCTTCATAATCATTTCTTTCTGATTGTTCCTTATTTACTTCCTCAGCAAGTCTTGCTAAATCTTCAACATTTTCAATTCTATAAGGACTATTTTCTGTTCCATCACCATTCCAACCATCATCGGCAAAGGATTTCCCATTGAATAATATTGACAGCATAATCGCTGTTAAAAATACAATTATCCAATTTATAATTTTTATCCTTTCCTCTCCTCTCTTAATATGTACTTTCATTCCCCGCTCCTTTCAATTCAATATTTAAATAGCATTATGTTCTCAAATTCATTACTTTATTTTATATTATAAAATCCTTATTTACTGTCAAATAGATGGTGCTTATGCCTAGCACAATATTATTTAATATATCCATTGCTAAAACCTTGCTCTTTAGAGCTTTGGTTTTCTAATATCTTTTGATTTTTATTATTTTTCCAAAAAATTTTCCCTTTTAAAAATAATATCTATTAATTAATATACATATATAAACTTTATATATAAGGAATAAGCCAGGAGTAATATTACTCCTGACCTTTTCCTATGAGAAATATTCTAAATCAATATGATTTATTCTATCTATTCCCACCTATATAGTCCATAACAACATCTGGAACATTGTTTCCTCTAGATAATACTATTGGATAACTCTTCTTAGCTGCATATGGTGCCCCAACTATAGCATCTGGGAATACTTCTCCACTTGCTATTACTGCATGTTTTGGTTTTACATATACTTGTTCTGCTATTAAGACTGAAGTTTCGTACCTGTCAGCACCGGCTATTCTATTTACTTCTGCATATTTTCTAACTTCTTTTTCTACTGCTCCTGATACTGACTTACTTCCTCCACCTATTGTTACCTTAGTTAATTTCCAGTCTTGTATTGTTTTTGCTGTACTTGCTGGTAATTGTCCTGGCTTTGTTAATAGGATTGGCATATTTTGCTCTACACCCATGCTAGTCATTGCAATTGCATCTGGGAAGTTTGTTCCATCTACTAATATTGCTTCTGTCTTACTAGCTGTTAAAGCTCTTACTTGGTTTCCTACAAGAATTGCTGTATCGTATCTATCTGGTCCACCAATTCTTTCTACAGTATAGTTAGCTAGTTCTTTTTCTACCTTTTCAGATATAGAAGCATTTCCACCTATTAATATTACCTTAGTTGCTCCAAGTCTGTTAATTTCAGCTTTTACTTCTGCTGGAATAGCATCTTTTCTTGTTAACATTATTGGTGCACCTAGTTTATTTGCAAGTACTGTTGCTGTTAATTCATCTGTGTATTTTTCTCCACTTGCTAGTAATACTATATTGGATTTACTATATTCTTTTGCTACATCTGCTGATGTACCGTAACGGTCCTTACCAGATAATCTGTATTGTACAAAGTCCATTAATTGACTTTCT
>NZ_JBASWB010000040.1:0-2486 GCF_049276255.1 Miniphocaeibacter sp. | reverse complement strand
GAGAATAATCTTTTAAAGAGTCAATAATTAGTTCTACACTAGTTATTTTCCCCTCGTAATTTTTTACAAATTTTTCTACTAATATATTCAAAGTCTCAATATCTTTTTCATATTCATCATCATTTTTATATATTAGTGAAAGATCCCAAGTATATTTTTTATTAACATCTTCCCTTTTTACTAAATCCAAAATTTCCATAAGTTCCCCCTTGGTTAAATTATTTAAACTTCCTATTAAATTATATAATGTTTTAAGATGATTGTATATTTTTTATCTATTACTTTATATTTTTGAAAATTATAATGATTTTAATGTTATAATCTTCTTGAGGTGAAATATGAATAATTTAGAGACAAATTTATTAAAATACGCTGATCTAGTTGTTACAAAAGGCATAAATATACAAGAAGGTCAGCCTGTAGTAATTAGCTGTCCAATTGAAAGAGCAGATTTTGCTAGAGCTTTAGCAAAAAAATCCTATGAAAAAGGAGCTTCTGAAGTAATTGTAAATTGGTTAGATGATGAATTAACATTGTTAAAATATGAAAATGCTCCTATGGAGGTATTTGAAGAATATCCACAATGGGCAGTAGATAAAAGTAAATATTATTATGAAAAAGGTGCTGCCATTATTTCAGTTTCAGCAACTGATCCTGAACTATTAAAAAATGTTGATCCAATTAAAATAGCCACCTATAATAAAGTTGCTTCTCTTGCTAATAAGGAAAATATGAAATATACAATGAATGATATAAATTCATGGTGTGTTGTTTCTGTTCCTACAAAAGGCTGGGCAAAAAGAGTATTCCCTGAACTTAGCGAAGACGAGGCAGTTAAAAAATTATGGGAAGCAATATTTTATACTACAAGAGTAGATAAGGAAAACCCAATAGAAGAATGGGACAAGCATGTAGCTGAAATGGATAGAAATGCAAGTTTCTTAAATGAAAAGAAATTTGTAAAATTACATTATACAAACTCCAAAGGAACAGATTTAGAAGTTGAATTACCTAAAGGACATATTTGGCTTTCTGCAGGTAGTACTAATGCAAATAATACTGTGTTTATTGCAAATATGCCAACAGAAGAAGTCTTTACCCTACCCAAAAAAGACGGAGTTAATGGAAAATTATTTTCTACAAAACCATTAAACTATGGTGGTAATATTATAGATGAAATGGAATTCACCTTTAAAGATGGTAAAGTTGTAGAATATGATGCAAAAATTGGTAAAAAATATTTAGATGATATGTTTTCTGTAGATGAAAATGGAAAATATTTAGGAGAAGTGGCTTTGGTACCTTATGACAGTCCTATTTCAAATTCAAATATATTATTTATTAATACCTTATTTGATGAAAACGCATCTTGTCATTTTGCTTTTGGAAAAGCATATCCAACTTGTATTGAAGGTGGAACAGAAATGACCGATGAAGAATTAAAGGCCCATGGTGTAAACGACGCTTTAATCCATGAAGATTTTATGGTTGGCTCTAGCGACTTATCTATTATTGGAATAACTGAAGATGGTGAAGAAATAGAAATATTCAAAGACGGAAACTGGGCAATATAACCTAATAAACAACAAAAAAAGACGAGATTTTTCATCTCGTCTTTTTTAAAAGGAAGTTGTATATGAAAAAGTTTATTAACTTTAAATATATAATACTTGAGTTTGCTTAAAGTATTCTTAAAAAAACACCTATAAGACTTATCTTTGACATTTTGTAGATATTGTAATAATTTAACTAATTATATTAATTTTTCCCTATCATCTACTTTTTCATTGAAGCTCATAACTATATCCACTAAAATTCCATTACCTAAAAATGAACCTATGTAAGCAAGATTAATCTATTATTATTGAAATATAATTCATATTAATCTACCATATATTTAAATATTCTCTTAGTCTAATATTTATTTTATAAAGATATTTATAAGCTTATATTCTTCATCGAATCCTAAAGTATAAACAGCCTTTTCATTTTCATACTTAACTACATACTGAATAGTAGCATATGTATTCCCATTTTCTTCTTGCTCTATAATATCATATTTTTCATACTCTTTAAGTTTACCTAATTTATCTAAAATCTTACTTATTTCTTCCATGGATTTATAATATTCCTCATACGTAACTGTAGTTTTTATTAAATCGGAAATATTATCATTATATATTTTTTCATAGTCTCTATTGTTAACTAGTTCAATAATATTCTGTGCCTTGCTTTTTACCTCATCTTCCTTAAATTTCTTCAATTCAAACTTTTTTCACATCCTACTAAAACAAGTAACACCAACCCTATTAATAAAATAAATTTAACTTTCGTATTTTTCACAATCTTCCTCCTTTTGTAATTTCCCTAATAAATATATTCCAAATAGTAATAGTATTATTGATAAAATAAAAATCACTATTTCTGAAAGTACAATTTTGTTTAGAACATTTGCCAAATAAGTGAAAATAAGATTATACATTCCA
>NZ_JBASWB010000039.1:0-7503 GCF_049276255.1 Miniphocaeibacter sp. | reverse complement strand
ATATAGAGTCATTTCCACCTATTATTATTACCTTAGTTGCTCCAAGTCTGTTAATTTCAGCTTTCACTTCTGCTGGAATAGCATCTTTTCTTGTTAACATTATTGGTGCACCTAGTTTATTTGCAAGTACTGTTGCTGTTAATTCATCTGTATATTTTTCTCCACTTGCTAGTAATACTATATTGGATTTGCTATATTCTTTTGCCACTGCTACTGATGTAGCATAACGATCTTTTCCATAAATTCTATTTACTTTAAATCTGTTTAGTTGGTTTTCTATATTTTTAGTTAATGTAGATTGTCCACCTATTAGGGTTATTTCCTTTATTGTTGGTGTTGGTCTTTCTGGTTTTGTTGGTTTTGTTGGCTCACTTGGATCTGTTGGTTTTGTTGGTTCTTCATTTTTTTCCCATTGTGCATAAAGACTTGTATTTTCTATAATCTTAAACTTATCTCCTGGGTTATAAGAAACTCCACTTCCGTCTGCCTTAGTGTTCCAGCCTTTAAAGGTATATCCGTCTTTTACTAAATTACCTGTATTTCCTAGTGTAGTTACTTCTGCATTTTTTTCATATTCATTGCCATCTACTGGAACAGTTCCACTATCTGCTTCATTAGCATTATAGATTACCGTATATACTGGAATCCATTTTGCATATAATGTTATATCTTCTGTTACAAGCGATTCAAAATCATATTCTTCTGTTAATCCTATATTTTTAAACCAACCTTCAAATTTATATCCCTCTTTTTGTGGCTGTGTTGGTTTCGTTACCTTTTCTTCATATTTTACAATTTGTTTAGGGACATCTGTACCCCCATTACTATTAAAGGTTACTGTATATTTATCTGGAATCCATTTTGCATAAAGTGTTGTATCTCCCTTTATAGTATCTGTTGCAAAGTTCCATTGAGTCCCTTCAGTAAAATCTTCACTAGTATACCATCCGGCAAATATACTGTTTACTCTTGTTGGAGTGTTCGGTTCAACAATTTTATAATCCATCGGAAATCCTAAAAGAGTATTTACTGTGCCGTAGGTTACCTTCTCTTTATCCGGAGGAGTTTCTCCTAGTTCCGGATAGGTTGCAAGGTAATAATTACGATATTCCTCAACTATACTAGGATCTTTCTTCTGTAAAGTTAAATCAACCTTTCCTCCATTTGCTATAAATTTAATTTCATACCTTTGTTCCCATTGGGCTTCATATACCACATTTTTTGTAGCCTTTACTCCTTTAGCTACTGTTGGAAAATATACCTCTTCTTCTCCTTTTGCTTTCCATCCTTTGAAAATTACATTATTCCCTAGAAAATCTTTACCGGAAGGGATTCTACCATCCCAAAAAGTCGGTATCTCCGAACCTTCTACTACATCTTCAACAATATAGTCATCAAATACTACCTTATCCTCCACTCCATCGGTATAAGTTACTGTATATTTAGCCACTTCTATAACTTTAACCGCTTTACTTTTTGTAAAAACATATTTATCGTCAATATCTTCTACTACATTTTTTACTTCTTCTACAGACGCCTTAATGTTAAATATATCTTGTTTCGGTAATTTTGAATCAATCTTTTCCATTTTCCCATTTATTATAATATCAAAATGGAGTGGAGTGTTTTGTTTAATAAATACTTGTAATTTATCATCTATTATTTCAAAACCAATATTTAGACTTTCTGCACTATCCTTGTCCTTAAAAGTAATTTGACTTTCCTCTAATTTGTATTTTAAATTGTTATCTACTAAGTAAATGACTATTGTCCCTTCCATTCTTCTATCATAGGAAGGTTCATTTATACAAATTGGGATAGTTGTCCTCAAGTTTTCCCCTGTTTTTACTTCATCTTTATCAGTTATAATTGGATTCTGATTAAATTTATGCTGTGTATAATTTGGTTCAGATATTTCAATAAAATTTCTAAATCTTCCATCCCAAGCATGCGAGTTATAATTAAATATATTACTTAAATGTTCTTTATTTGATTCATAGCTAGTAATGCTTATACCTGTATTGTGTTGTTTACTGAAATTCAATTCTCCTAGTTCTTCTTTATTATGGTAGAATACCAAACTTCGCTCTAAATTATACTTTTCATTATGGTTTGTTCCCGGATAAAAGGCATTACTGCCAAATTTTTTTAAGGATATAGGAATATTTATATTAGAAGAAAAATGTCCCGGCCTCGGCTCTTGTCCTTGCTTATTTTCAAATTCAAAAGCATTAAGTCCAATTTCTTCCAAGCCATCATTGAATTTTAAAACACCATCAAATCCTGTACAATTTTTAAAGGTAGATTGTCCAATAGTTTTTAAACTATCCGGGAATATTAAATCGCCATACAGTTTATAGCAGTTTTGAAAAGCGCCGTTACCTATAGATACAAGTGATTCCGGAAACATTAATTCACTTTCCAAATTTTCACATCCGCTAAATACGTAATCTCCAATTGTTGTAAGACTTTCTGGAAAGTCTAAATTTCCCTTTAGATTTTTTATTCCGGAAAATGAATTGTTGCCAATAGTTTTTAAATTTTTAGGGAAACTAATATAAAGTTCATTTTCATAATTTTTAAAAGCTATATTCCCAATTTTTGTCATTGTCTCCGGCCAGATAATTTGATTAAAAGTAAAGCCTTTGTTGGCAAAAATCTCATTTTTTGAGTAATCATTACCAAAGCCAATATTAACAACATCTTTTCCACCAATTTTTTCCGGAATAACCAAGGTCTTCCTTTGGCGATATTCTTCTATTTTGGGATGATCCAAATTGATTTTATCTATTCTAACACCATTTCCATCGAATTGTGTACGAAACAATCCTTCATCCCAAGGTTCATCATCCTCTATTTCAGGCCTTTCAGCTTCTTCCGGCTCTACCGGCTTCTCAGGATTATAGTCAGTGTTTTTTCCTCTAACAGGTATATTAAAAGTCTCAGAAATATTATTTGTTTCAACTTTAAAAACGAAGTTATCCTTGTCCTCTATATCATAGTAATTTCCAGACTGTGCCACTATACCATTATCAGTTATTGCAATATAGGTCATTTCAAAATTACCTTTAATTCTTAAAGCACCCTTGCTATTTATTTTAATAGTATATTTTTCTAAATCACTACCACTTATAAAGTCCGTTAATTCTTTTTCCTCTCCATTATCAGCTATTTCATAAACTTTAATATCCCTGTATTCCGCTTTTAAAAATAAATCTTCTCTTATATTGTCCTTCTTAAAAAGATTTATTTCCACTTGTCCGGGATTGGAATTCACATCAAGAACAAAATTAACTATATCTTCATTAGGGATTACAGAATTTTGTGATGTTATAGCTGTTCCATTCTTTAATGTAAGTTCTTCGTAATTCAATAAGATATTACCATGTCCAATTTCTTTATTTCCTTCCTGTTTAGTTTCATTTGAAGCTAAGGCTATTGTATTTGAGAATATAATTACTATTGCTAATATGAAACTCAAATATTTTTTCTTTCTATATAATTTCACTCTTCTCCTCCCATATAATCACTTCAATACTATCATCTATACATATATTACATGATATCATCTATACATTTCTTATTCAATAAATATAAAACAGAGTAGTTTTTAAATCCACTCTGTTTTACATCCCTATTATTCATTCTCATTATTGTTCAATTTTTATTTATCTATTACCTAAAACATAGTCCATAACAACATCTGGAACGTTGTTTCCTCTAGATAATACTATTGGATAACCCTTCTTTGCTGCATATGGTGCCCCAACTATAGCATCTGGGAATACTTCTCCACTTGCTATTACTGCATGTTTTGGTTTTACATATACTTGTTCTGCTACTAGTACAGATGTTTCATATCTGTCAGCACCGGCTATTCTATTTACTTCTGCATATTTTCTAACTTCTTGTTCTACAGTTCCTGATACTGACTTACTTCCTCCACCTATTGTTACCTTAGTCAACTTCCAGTCTTGTATTGTTTTTGCTGTACTTGCTGGTAATTGTCCTGGCTTTGTTAATAGGATTGGCATATTTTGCTCTACACCCATGCTAGTCATAGCTATTGCATCTGGGAAGTTTGTTCCATCTACTAGTATTGCTTCTGTCTTACTACCTGTTAAAACTCTTACTTGGTTTCCTACAAGAATTGCTGTATCGTATCTGTCTGGTCCACCAATTCTTTCTACAGTGTAGTTAGCTAGTTCTTTTTCTACCTTTTCAGATATAGAAGCCTTTCCACCTATTAACATTACCTTAGTTGCTCCAAGTCTGTTAATTTCAGCTTTTACTTCTGCTGGAATAGCATCTTTTCTTGTTAACATTATTGGTGCACCTAGTTTATTTGCAAGTACTGTTGCTGTTAATTCATCTGTATATTTTTCTCCACTTGCTAGTAATACTATATTGGATTTGTCATATTCTTTTGCTACTGCTACTGATGTAGCATAACGGTCTTTACCAGATAGTCTATATTGTACAAAGTCCATTAATTGACGTTCTATATTTTCAGTTAATGTTGCTCTACCACCTACCAGGGTTATTTCCTTTATTGTTCCTATAGGCCTTCCTGGTTTGTTTGGAACTGTTGGATTTGTTGGTTCACTTGGATTTGTTGGTTTCGTTGATTCTTCATTTTTTTCCCATTTGGCATAAAGAGTAACATTATCTGTTATATTAAATTTATCTCCTGCCTTGTAGGCTATACCACTTCCGTCTGCTTTAGTGTTCCACCCTTTAAAAGTATATCCCTCTTTTACTAAATTACCTGTATTTCCTAGTACGGTTATCTCATTATCTTTTTCATATGGTGAATTCCCATCTACTGGAACACTTCCGCTATCTGCATTGTTTCCATCATATTTCACACTGTACATTACCGGTATTAATCCAACTACGGTATTATCATCAAGATGATTTGAGTCTGCACCTTTGTATTCTGTAACAGCTGTAAATAAGTTTTTATTCTCCGGATGGCGTCCTGCTTCTCTGTAACTAATATTTAAATCTTCATTTTCATATTGTGCAATACTGTAAGTATTTCCATTGCTATCTATAGCTTTTTCACTATAGGTAGTCCCTGTACCTTTAGGAATTGAATAGGCATAGCTTCTTGCCCCTTTGGGCAAAGTCATTTCAGCAACTTCTTTACCTGATTCATCATAGGTTTTAATTGTTAAATCTTCATTTATTTTCAACAGTGGATTTAAAGTATGACTTGCCATAGTTAAGTTAGAGCCCTCTAACAATTTTGCAGTAATAGCATCTCGATAGAAAAATTTTGAACCACCTGCAAAATATGCACCAGAATAGGCTTTCACATTGGCATTGTTCAAAATTTTCAAAGCCCCTTCCGTATCTATGCTCCTAGGGTTTTGTATACCAGTCTGCTTTCCACTATCATCGTAGTCCATAGTCCTTCCCCCACCGATTCCGGCACCATAATTACTGGAAGCTGTCACGCTACTATTGTCTATCACAATATTTCCTGCATATCCAGGAGTATTATTGCCCTTATAATATTGAGAAACTCCAGCGCCGATTCCTGCACCGTCTACAGATTTCGCCGTAACTTGCGAATTATTTTTAATATCAATATGCCATTTATCATTTGACATTAAGCCACTACCTATTCCAGCACCTCTCCTGGATTCTACATTAATGATTGCTCCATCTATTAGTATGTTTGAATAGCTTTTAGTTGGGGCGGTTTTACGTTTATTTGTTCCTGCTCCTCCAATAGCAGCTCCATCACCTACTGAAATATTAACCGTTGCATCTTTAATATTGATATTCATCTTCACTGCATCTATTTCATTGGCAACTTCAAGGCCTATTCCAGGATGAAAATTATCAATAATGTCACCAACTTGATAATCATCTAAATAACCATATATATCATTGTCTTTTCTCTCCTGAGTAACAGTTTCACGACCTAATATGTCAATACGAGTGCTTTCACCACTAATATTAATTTCACCTGATAAATCATCTCCGAACTTAGCCGGAATGTCTATTCCAATTCCCCCGCCGTTTCTTGTGAATATTTTTATAGTACCACCTGAGATATTAATTTTTCCATTAGGTGATATTATTCCACCTTCATTTCCACCTGTTACTATTGTAGGATTTCCCGAGATATTTATATAATCAAACTTGTTGTCATGTTCAATAGTATTTTGCATCTGAAACCCTATCCCCGGTCCAACACTACCACCTGTAATATCCCCAAAACCAAAATTTTCTTCGTATTTTTCAGGATTATAAACAGCATTATTAACTGCAATTACAGTGGTATTGTCCTTAATATTTATTTGACCTAAATTAATACCATATGCATTTCCAATAGCTGCCACATTGCTCCCTCTTGTAGAAGCATTCACTTTTGCATTTCCTTCAATATTTATCACAGGAGAATAAATTGCCTCCTCTTTACTGTAATGACCATAACTTTGCCCTGAACCTATCCCTGCACCGTTAGTAAAATTCAAATTTCTTATAGAATGTGCCTCTATTCTTACTTTGTCTTTAATCATAATAGTCCCATTTGGTCCTTTCGGTTTATCTCCTTGCAAACCAAATTTTAGATAACCCGATCCAATGGCTGCCCCATTACCTAAACTTTTCGCTTCAACCATTACATCACCGGTAAAGCTTATATTTCCACAACAATTTTGATAGTCCCCGCCTATTCCAGCCCCTGAATCTGAATTATTAGTCTCTTCAATAATATAACCACCAATCACTTCTAATTTAGAGTTTTCACCACCTGTTATTGTTAAAGATGTTCCAGCATTGACTCCAATACCAGCTCCATGTTCATTTCCTGTTAAATAATTGTTTTCTCCTTCAACAATAAGTACATTATTTGAATCATCTAAGACTTTTACTGCTGAAACACGATTACCGGAAATATATCTTTGAGCGCGACCTCGAAAATTATCGACTTTTAAATCTTCAATCATAAGCTTCGCTTTATTTTTTAGATTGATTTGAAGATATTTAAATATAGTTTCACTACTACTACCAATTATTTTTACCTCAACGCCATCAATAGTTATCTCCTTAGGTTTTACTAAGTAGTCTTCAACCTTCCCTGCCTCTTCCGGCAAGTTTGAAAAATCATAGGTCCCTGCAGGTAATATATCTGGTACCTCATCCCAAGAGTTATATTGAATAGCTTCACTCGCTAAGAGTTGAACTTCTTCTTTAAATTCTTTCAAGGAGTTTTCTGCTTTCTCTTCTTTATCAGAAAAGTTCTCCTCAGTTGGAACTACTTCTTCATCTTCACTCATTGTATCAATTATCTCTTCATTTGCCTCCTGTTTAACTTCATTTGAAGCTAAAGCTATCGTATTTGAAAACATAATTGTTAATGCTAATATTAAACCCAAATATTTTTTTATTTTTAATTTTCTCATATAGGATTCTCCCTTCTACTTAATTATCTCAATACTATCATCTATTGATTTATTGTTCAATATATTTAATTTCATCTATAGT
>NZ_JBASWB010000038.1:0-5390 GCF_049276255.1 Miniphocaeibacter sp. | reverse complement strand
AAACATAGGTAATTTAGTAAGAAATGATTATATATTTGATGGTTGGGCTAAGGATCCATTGGGAAATGATACAGTAGAAGATACTTTCATAATAACAGAAGATACAACTCTTTATGCTCAATGGGTTTTAGATACTTCAGGTTCGGGAGTAGTTTATGTGACCTTTGAGCCAAAAGGTGGAGTATTTAGTGATGGTACAATTGAGTCAAAGGTTGTTGAAGTAGCTAAAGGAGAAACCGTATTAGAGGAAGATATTTTAAAAGAAGGATATATTTTTAAAGGTTGGTATTTAGAAGATGAAACAAAATATAATTTTGAATTGGAAGTTATTGAAAATTTAAAATTATTTGCAAAATGGGAGAAAGATTCAACAATGCCAACAGAACCAAGTAATCCAAGTGAACCGACAAAACCAACAGAACCAACGAAACCAGAAAGACCAACACCAACTATAAAGGAAATAACCCTAGTAGGTGGTAGAGCTACCTTAACTGAAAAAGTAGAAAGTCAATTAATGGACTTTGTACAATACAGATTATCTGGTAAAGACCGTTACGCTACATCAATAGCAGTAGCAAAGGAATATGACAAATCCAATATAGTATTACTAGCAAGCGGAGAAAGATATACAGATGAATTAACAGCAACAGTACTTGCAAATAAACTAGGTGCACCAATAATGTTAACAAGAAAAGATGCTATTCCAGCAGAAGTAAAAGCTGAAATTAACAGACTTGGAGCGACTAAGGTAATATTAATAGGTGGAAATGCTTCTATATCTGAAAAGCTAGAAAAAGAACTAGCTAACTACACTGTAGAAAGAATTGGTGGACCAGACAGATACGATACAGCAATTCTTGTAGGAAACCAAGTAAGAAACTTAACAGCTAGTAAGACAGAAGCAATACTAGTAGATGGAACAAACTTCCCAGATGCAATTGCAATGACATCTATGGGTGTAGAAGAAGATATGCCAATCCTATTAACAAAGCCAGGACAATTACCAGCAAGTACAGCAAAAACAATAGAGGACTGGAACTTAACTAAGGTAACAATAGGTGGAGGAAGTAAGTCAGTATCAGAAACTGTAGCAAATGAAGTTAAGAAATTTGCAGAAGTAAATAGAATAGCCGGTGCTGACAGGTACGAAACATCTGTACTAGTAGCAGAACAAGTATATGTAAAACCAAAACATGCAGTAATAGCAAGTGGAGAAGTATTCCCAGATGCTATAGTTGGGGCACCATATGCAGCTAAGAAGGGTTATCCAATAGTATTATCTAGAGGTAACAATGTTCCAGATGTTGTAATGTATTATGTGCTTGGTAATAGATAATTAAATATTAATTTTAAATAGCAATGACTCTATTTGGAGTTGTTGCTATTTTTTATTTCTATATTAAACATAGTTGAAAATCAATATTAATTAATAAATAAGAAGATTTCTTAACAAATAAAATATAAATAATATATTTGAATCAAATTAAAGATGTTGAAATTCCAATGTTTATAATTTTTTCTATTGTGCCAGGCACAAGTACTTGTAATTTGACAATAGAAGTCTTAGATATTAACATGAAATTAATAGATAAACGCTAAATTTAAACGTTTATTGGTGTATATTTTGTAAAAAATAGAATGATTTACAAGCTATAAGAAAAAGGAAAATTTATGTAAATCATAGGAAAACGATAACAGAAGTTAGAAAAATTAACCAAAAAACTATGTATAAAGTACATAGTAAAATGAAGAGTTAAGTTAAATCTTAAAGGAGGTAAAAGAGTTCTACAATTATAAAATGTAATTTTATTAAAAATTCTTAATTTAGAACATACTAAAATATCTAAATAATACTTTCAAATTATTATTTAGATATGGGGAACTTGGTTAGGAGGTTAAAAATGAGAAATTTAAAACGTAAACGTTTTATATCTTTTCTGTTATCGATTTTTATGATTTTAGGTAGTTTTAATGGGGTATTTGTTAATTCAGCAAAGGCTGATGATAGTATGCCATTAGAAGAAATAGTAGAAAATCAAGAAGATAATAGAGAAAATGAGATTAATGAAGTTGATGATGATATTTTTGTAGAAGTTGAAGAAAATAATAATGAAAACATTGAAGATGATTTTGAAGAAATTGAAGTAGTTGAAGAAGATACGGAGACTTCTTATAATTTAGATAATTTATCTGGACCAATGGAAGTTGAAGCTCCTGAAATCAGATATGACATCTATCCGGAGACCAGTTATAGAACTAAACGCTCTCTTGATGGCGACCTAGAACTAGGGGAAGTAACTATGACGAAGGATGCTAAACCTGTAGAAGGCAAAGTAAATATGTGGGATATTACTTTGAGAATAGAAGGAAGAGACGACGAAACCAGTTCAGATATTGTATTGGTAGTCGACCGTTCAGGAAGTATGAACAAGGACGCAAGTGGTGGCGGCTCGAGAATGGATGCTGCTAAGTCAGCGGCAATTAAATTCGCAGACACCCTACTAGCTGATGAAAGTGTTAAGACCAGAATTGCAGTTGTGTCCTATTCATCAAGTGTAACAGTTGACCAGGCGTTAACTGATGACAGAGAAGCAATTGTAAATGCCATAAACGCTTTAGAGGCACAAGGAGGGACTTTAACCCAGGCAGGTGTTAGACAAGGTAGTGCCCTACTTGAAAATTCCGATGCAGATATGCAAAACATGGTACTACTATCTGATGGAGAGCCAACTTATAGTTACAATTTCAAAAATAAAAATCAATATTGGATACCATACGGAGAGCATTTTGAATCTTCAACAGAAATCCCTGAAAGTGAATTTGTATATAGTGAATCTAAGGGAGATGGAGACCATCTAAGAATTTTATTTGATACTACAGAAGATGGTACTGAGTATTATATAAATCATGGTAACTCTACTATCGCAGAGGCGGGATTTGCAAAAAATAAAGGCAATTGGATCTACACCATAGCACTAAGTATGAGTCCTGATGGTACTGAAGTATTAAAAGGTGTGGCAAGTTCAGGAAAAGATTACACTGCAGAACCTGAAGACTTAGAAGAAATCTTTCAAGTAATCGGCGGAGATATTCTATCAGCTGCAAAGAATTGTAAAGTTACAGACCCGATGGGAATGGGATTTGTAGTGTATGGTGATGTCAGCTCAATTACTCCGTCAGATGGTGTTGTGAAATACGATGAGGTAAACAAAACTATAGAGTGGGATATAGGAACTTTAAAGAAACCTATTGCAGAAGGCTCTGATATAAAATATGCTGAGTTAACATACACTATTGAAATCGACGATGATATTTTAAGTGCAGCTTCAGAGGATGGTAAAAACTTTGCCACCAATGGAGAAACTGTATTAAACTATGTAGACAATAAGGGACAGCAGCAAAAGATTATAGTAGATGTTCCAAAAGTAGATCCGATTCTCTTGGTAATTGAGAAGAAACTAATTAACAGTTTAGGCTTCCAAGTTCCATCGGAAGGCTTTGAAGCAGATGAAAGAGAATTTACAATGCCGGTGGACAATGACAAGGGAGACTATAAGAAAGAGTACACTGTTAAAGCCGGTGGCAAGAAAGTTATGACCAATCTTCGTATAGAAGACACCTACACAGTGGCTGCTGAAAAATTCTCAGGACCAATTGAGCATAAGGCATCAGACTATGAAACAACTTATAATATTTATGGTGAGGACACAGATACCTTTAAGATTAAACAAGGTGATGAAGATACACCAATTATAGTAACTAATGTGGAAAAACCACTTGGTGAATTAAAGATAACGAAAAAATTTGACCCTGTAGCAGGTACAAAGTCTGCTAAGGCAGGTAAACTGGAATTTGAATTTGAAATTACCGGACCGACAAAGGCAGACGGCACAAATGCCTTGGATGGAATTAAGGATTTAACTCCTACAGCAGATAAAAACAAATTTACTTTTAAACTGGAAGCAGGTCAGTCATTAATATTAAAGAATTTACCTTATGGTGAATATCAAGTGAAAGAAACGGACTCTAAGGGCTTCCTAGTAAGCTACAGCGAAAAAGATGGTAAAGTAAATTTAGCTATTAATGATAAGAGTAAGGAATTAATCGTTACAAATAGTCCAAAAGCCGACGATAAGACTGTAGATGTTACAGCTAAAAAAGTATGGATTGGCGGTCTTTTAAACGAACATAAAAAAGTAGATTTAGTTCTCTATAGAAATGACAAAGCAACGGACATTAAACCTAATTCCATAGTACCACAAGAAGATGGAGCCAGTGAATACACTTATACTTGGAAAGATCTTCAAAAATTTGATGACAAGGGATTAGAGTATCAGTATAGTGTAAAGGAAAAATCAACACCTGAATATTATGAATCTACAGTGACAGGAAATATGAAAGACGGCTTTACAGTAACCAATAAATATATAGCTGAAGCCGACGGAAAATTAAAGATAAGAAAAGTAATTGATGTAGGTAGTAAAGCTACAAGAGCAGGAAAAAATCCTGAATTTAAATTTGAAGTCATAGGACCTACTAAGGCAGACGGAAGCAATGCACTGGAAGGAGTAAAGGGATTAACAAAAGAAAACGGAAGATACTTCTTCACAATAAAGGGACCGGAATGTACAGTCCTTCAAGATTTAATGTATGCTACCTATGAAGTAATTGAAGTGGAACACGAAGGTTTTGAACCAAGCTACAATCCTGAAGATAGAAAAGTAAAAGTTGTAAATGGTGAGGAAGTTCCAGAAATCGTAGTTACAAATAAACTTATTGGAGATAACAAGATAGACTTTGTGGCTAAGAAAATCTGGACTGACGGTTTACTAGATGAGTATAAACCTATAACTTTAGTTCTCCTTCGAGACGGGGAAGAATTTAAAGATATTAAATATGATGTGAACCCAAAGGAAGATGGTAAAAAAGAATACACCTATACTTGGAAGGATTTACCGGAACGTGCTGAAGACGGACATATTTATGAATACAAGGTAAAGGAAGTAGAAGTTCCTAAGTATTATACTTCAAGTATAGATGAAACAGGTAAAGTTATAACAAATAAATACACAGCTGAGCAGGACGGAAAAATTACCATAGAGAAAAAATTTGATACAGGAGTTGAAAAACTTAGAAGTAACCAAGAACCACCTGTGTTTGAATTTGAAATTACCGGGCCTGTTAAGGAAAACGGCGAAAGTGCATTAGCAAATATTGAAGGATTAACAGAAGTTCCACAAGCTAATGGTGTATCTAAATTTTTCTTTAAACTAAAAGCTGGAGAGCATAAAGTTCTTAAAGATTTATACTATGGAGACTACAAGGTAGAAGAAATAGTACCAGCAGGATTTACAGCAAGTTACAGTCCAGAAGGTGGAGAAGTTAGCTTA
>NZ_JBASWB010000037.1:0-26858 GCF_049276255.1 Miniphocaeibacter sp. | reverse complement strand
CCTCCGATTGGTATTTTGTAGTGAATTTATTGTATCGGAAAATGGTTGTTATGTCTCTTTTTTTAAATAAAATGGTGTTGGAGAAGATTTTCATTTTCCTTCACCAATACCATAAATTATAGAACCAATAAAAATAGCAATGACTCAAAATAGAGTCATTGCTATTTAAAATTAATATTAAATTATCTGTTACCAAATACATAGTCCATAACAACATCTGGAACATTGTTTCCTCTAGATAATACTAATGGATAACCCTTCTTAGCTGCATATGGTGCTCCAACTATAGCGTCTGGGAATACTTCTCCACTTGCTATTACTGCATGTTTTGGTTTTACATATACTTGTTCTGCTACTAGTACAGATGTTTCGTACCTGTCAGCACCGGCTATTCTATTTACTTCAACAAATTTTCTAACTTCTTTTTCTACTGCTCCTGATACTGACTTACTTCCTCCACCTATTGTTACCTTAGTCAACTTCCAGTCCTCTATTGTTTTTGCTGTACTTGCTGGTAATTGTCCTGGTTTTGTTAATAGGATTGGCACATCTTGCTCTACACCCATAGATGTCATTGCTATTGCATCTGGGAAGTTTGTTCCATCTACTAATATTGCTTCTGTCTTACTAGCTGTTAAAGCTCTTACTTGGTTTCCTACAAGAATTGCTGTATCGTATCTGTCTGGTCCACCAATTCTTTCTACAGTGTAGTTAGCTAGTTCTTTTTCTACCTTTTCAGATATAGAAGCATTTCCACCTATTAATATTACCTTAGTTGCTCCAAGTCTGTTAATTTCAGCTTTCACTTCTGCTGGAATTGCATCTTTTCTTGTTAACATTATTGGTGCACCTAGTTTATTTGCAAGTACTGTTGCTGTTAATTCATCTGTGTATTTTTCTCCACTTGCTAGTAATACTATATTGGATTTGCTATATTCTTTTGCTACATCTACTGATGTACCATAACGGTCCTTACCAGATAGTCTGTATTGTACAAAGTCCATTAATTGACTTTCCACTCTTTCAGTTAAGGTAGCTCTACCACCTACTAAGGTTATTTCCTTAATTGTTGGTGTTGGTCTACCTGGATCCGTTGGTTCTGTTGGTTCCGTTGGTTCTGTTGGATCTATTACCACTGGAGGGTCTATTACTGGTACATCTTCTCCTCCTACAACTGCCACGTTTTCAAGTTTCGTTCCTACCGCTACATCATCATTTACTTTTACAGTAATTCTTAATTCTGTATCTGCTCCAGGTTCTAGACTTGCAATTACAAACTCAACGTTTTGTCCATTAACTGTTCCTTGCGGAGTTGTTCCTACAATGGTTAAGTTGTCATCTATCTTGTCTGTTACCACAATGTCTTCTTTTGTTTCGCTAGTTGTATTTTTTACAGTGATTATATAGTCGAATTCTTCCCCTGGTTTTACTTCTGATTTTGAATCTACTTTTGTATGTCCTGGTACTTCTACTATAATTTCTGGTGTTTCTCCTGGTATTTCTTCTCCACCTTCTGGAGTCACTTTTACAACGTTCTTCAAGCTTGTTCCGCTAGCTACACCTTCAGATTTTACGACTCCTGTGATGGTGATTTCTAGGGATTCGCCTTGTGCTAAGTTAAAGTTTCCTGCTAGTTTTCCATCGACAAAAGTAACGCCTTCTGGAGTTCCTGTTGCTACCAACGTACCCTCTTTAAAGTTTGCAGGGTCAATACTATCTTCTATGCTCAATCCAGTAAAGTCAGCATTTCCCGTGTTCTTCACAGAAATGACATACTTAATCGTATCGCCAAGTTTTACTACCGTTTTTTCTTTTACTGCTTCTGTTGCATCATTGATATAGGCTTCTTTACTTACGCTTAAGCCTGGAGTGGATTCTACTGGAAGATCTGGTGTCTTTCCAGGAGTTTCATCTTCTCCATCTTTGATTGTCACTGTGTTTTGTAAGTTTGTATTCGCTGCAACTCCTTCAGATTTTACGACTCCTGTGATGGTGATTTCTAGGGATTCGCCTTGTGCTAAGTTAAAGTTTCCTGCTAATTTTCCATCGACAAAAGTAACGCCTTCTGGAGTTCCTGTTGCTACCAACGTACCCTCTTTAAAGTTTGCAGGGTCAATACTATCTTCTATGCTCAATCCAGTAAAGTCAGCATTTCCCGTATTCTTCACAGAAATGACATACTTAATCGTATCGCCAAGTTTTACTACCGTTTTTTCTTTTACTGCTTCTGTTGCATCATTGATATAGGCTTTCTTAGATACATCTAACTTTGGTGCTGGTGCTGATGTTGGTAAACCTCTCATAAATACAAGTTCATGTACATATGAATTTGCTAATCCAACTTTTTCATTATTTGAATATTTATCATATGTGAAGTATTTGTCGTTGTAATCCCAACCCCAGGCAATAGTTCCTGATCCATCAACAGATGCTTTAAAGATATTTCCATCTGCATCTAGAAACACTGTTGATGATCTTTCTACTGATATACTTTCCATCTTACTTGGCTCTTTAAATGTAAGACTAATCCAAGTTTCATTAGGATCAATTGCAGGCATTCCTTTTTCAGTTGTTCCCTTTTTATAGTAATATCCATTTTTATATTCTAATTGATTGCCATCATTATCTAGTACATTTCCCGTATCATCTTTTAACATATATGCTTCATCCCAAGCTGTTGGATGAAGTGTGTTGTGACCATAACCAAGCTTAGTACCAGCAACTTTACTATTTGTTTCTGTTACATACTTAGGGAATTTTGCACTTGTATCATTTATCTGAGTATCTCCATCACCTATTATTTTAGGATACAAAACAGCCTCTTTGCTAGCGTGTTTAGTTGTGGCATCAACATAGCCTCCTTCTCTAGCAAATCCATAATAATAGCCTGTACCCCAAGTCCAAGTTCTTCCTTTTTGGTCTATAAAATAATTTGTATGTTCTCCAGCATATACCTTTTGTGGTATAGGTTTATATACCTTCTCAATTTCTGCTTGATTTATTTCCACAATTCTAGGAGATAATTGTCCACTGAAAGCAGCACCATTGGCTCCTGTTGGAAGATATCCCCATTCATATACATTTCCATCTTTATCTTTTGCAACAACAACTTTATAGGTTACATCTATTTGATCAATATTAGATAGTTCTTTAATCTTTTCAAATTTACCATATCTGTTTTTTATATCTCCTTGACCTAACTGACCTTGGTCATTATGTCCCATCGACCATACTGTTCCATCATTTGCAAGAGCAATGGTGAAGTTATGTCCTGGAATAACCTTATTTACTTTTACTCCCTCTGGAAAAGGCATCTTAACTTCAGTTGGTTTTGTAGCAGTTTGTCCTCCTGGTATTCTTCCACCTGTACCATGCCCCCAGAACCAAACCTTATTCTTATTAGTAATAGCAACTGCATGATGAGCTTGATTAGCCACAGCTGCTTCAATATCTATTACTTTTTCACCATCTTCCACTGGTATTGGAACAATTACTGGAGTAGTGTTTACTTCTCTGACAACTCCATCTCCCATTTGCCCTTCAGAACCACGTCCCCAAGCGTAAACATTGCCTTTATCATCAAGAGCGTACCCTGTTTCATAGCCTGCTGCTATTTTAGTTACTTTTATATTATTATCTATAAAATATGGAATTTGCATCATTCCACCAAGATACATTTGTTCTCCTACTTTTTTACCTATTCCTGCTCTACCAGAAAGATTGTATCCCCAAGACCAAACTTTTCCACTAGAGTCTAAGGCATAGCCCCCTAACTTTCCTAATGCAACTTGAGTAAACTTAACATCTGAAAGTTGTCCATATGTTGGAGCTTCTTTACTATAGTCAAAGTTATAGTCCTGTGTTTGCTCTAATCCTCCTGTTGCATCTTCATACCTTTTAAGTAAATCTTCTGCTGTTAAATAATCAGGTTTTTGATTTTCAGCTACCTCTGTTTCTTCTTTTTCTTCTGCCTTACTTACTGTTGGTAATAGTCCTGGCGTTATTACCATTGAAAGTATTAGAAGAAAAGAAATAAAGCTTTTAAAAGCCTGTGAAAAATATATTCCACTTTTCTTACTATTCATTTTAACCTCCATTTATTTTTTTATTTTATTAATTAGTTTTTTCATTTATTTTCTTTCTAATTTGTCAAATCACCCTCCTGTTTTTTACTGACAAGACAATGTTTTTTTTGTTCTTGTTTGCATATTATGAATAATATATTTCTAGACAAAAAAAGAAGGAATAAATTACTCCTTCTTTTAGGCCCTTGACAATGAAATGCCAACAGCCTTTAAAATATTAAAATATATTACTACTAACAGATATGGATATTGATAATATAAAAGCAATCCTAAAGATTGTAAAAACTGCAAATATATAGAGAAATACAGGGAAAGTAAAAATAATCAAAAAGTTGTAGATAGGCACATTTGGGAAGAATGTATAGAAAAGTGAAAAAATATGGCAGGAGAAAAGAAACAATAGAAAGGGTATTTGCTGATGATAAAGAATTACATGGTATAAGATATACACTACATAAAGGTTAAAAAATAAGCTATTGCTCTTATTTCCTTACATGAATTTAAGGAAATTAGCAAATATTATATGGAAGTAGGGATAAAGACTATTCCTGTTTTTATATTTTATTTCGAAAATTAGTAAATATTAAAAAAAGAAGGAAAATTTTTCCCTTCTTACTTTCTAAATCGTGTTTTAAAATATTTTTATTTCCTTCTATAGTATAGAATATTATTTTTCTATAAACCTTTCTATAAATTCTTCGTAAGTCATATTTCTGTCTTCAATTATTTTTTCATCTAGCTGAATTATTCTATTGGCTATACTGTTTATAAATTCAGTGTCATGGGAAGTAAATAGGATATTTCCCTTAAAGGCCTTTAGACCATTGTTAAGGGCAATTATAGATTCTAGGTCTAGATGGTTTGTTGGTTGGTCAAATAATAAGACATTTGAGCCGAACATCATCATTTTAGATAGCATCATTCTGACTTTTTCTCCACCAGATAATTTATCTGCCGGTTTTAATGCGTCATCTCCTGAAAATAACATTCTTCCTAAGAACCCTCTTATATAAATTTCTGACTGCTCTACTGAAAATTGCCTTAACCAATCTATTAGGTTTAAGCCGGTCTTGTCAAAATAGGAGCTATTATCCCTTGGAAAATAGGATTTTGTAATAGTTTGCCCCCACTTGTAACTACCTTCATCTGGCTCTAGTTCTCCTACGAGTATTTTAAATAAGGTTGTTACCGATATTTCATTTCCTATAAAGGCTATTTTTTCATCTTTATTCACCCTAAAACTAACCTTGTCTAAAACTTTACTTCCATCTATAGTTTTAGATATTTCATTTACTTCTAGAATTTGGTTTCCTGCTTCCCTTTCCATTTCAAAACCTACAAAGGGATACCTTCTTGTTGATGGTTGTAAGTCCTCTATTTGAATTTTATCCAGTAGTTTTTTTCTTGATGTTGCTTGTTTTGACTTTGATTTATTGGCAGAGAAACGTTGAATAAAGTTCTGTAGTTCCTTTATTTTCTCTTCTTTTTTCTTGTTTTGTTCTTTTATTAGTTTAGACATTAACTGGCTGGACTCATACCAAAAATCATAATTTCCCACAAATATTTTTATTTTCCTAAAATCTATATCTACCATATGGGTACAGACATTATTTAAAAAGTATCTGTCATGGGAAACTACTATAACCATTCCTTCATAGTCAATTAAGAAATTTTCCAACCATAATATAGACTTAATATCTAAATCATTTGTAGGCTCGTCTAGTAAAAGTATGTCTGGTTTTCCAAATAAGGCTTTCGCTAATAGGACCCTTACTTTTTCTTTACCTGTTAATTCCCTTACAAATTTATTATGTTTGTCTACATCTATATTAAGGCCTTGTAAAATAGTGGCTGCTTCTGACTCTGCCTCCCAGCCATCCATTTCCAAAAATTCTTCTTCTAGTTCTGCTACCTTTATTCCATCTTCTTCATTAAAGTCTGGTTTTGCATATAGCTCGTCTTTTAAATGCATTATTTCTATTAGTCTTGGATTGCCAGATATTACTACATCTAGAATTTTTTCGTCGTCAAACTGGTTATGGTCCTGTTCTAAAACCGACATTCTTTCATTTTTATCTATTGCTACAGTTCCTGTGTCAGGTTCTAATTCTCCTTGTAGGATTCGTAAAAAGGTGGATTTACCTGCTCCATTTGCTCCTATTACCCCATAGCAATTTCCTTTTGAAAATGTTAAGTTAACATCATCAAATAATTTTTGTCCTTGAAAACTTAAACTTAAATCTGTTATATTTATCAAATTTTTTCCCCTCTAAAAATATTTCTTGAATTTTCTAATTATATACACCAAAAATCTAACCCAAATAGCAAGTCCTAATATTGCAAGAATTGTTTTTAATATACGTGATTGTATTGTTAGTTGTACAAAAAATATATTATAAAACAAAAATCCCACTAATATTAAGCCAATTATTAAAAGTAGTATTTGAATTATTTTTATTAATACATTATTAACCATAGTATTCCTCTTTGTTTTTAGTCTACACTATAATATATACTCTTTATTTGTTTAAATCAATATGAAAATACACAATAATCCCTTCTTTTTTAGGACTATTCTTTTCCTAGTAATTAATTGACTATATACTTTATTTGTGATATGCTTTAACGTAATAAAATATCGTGGCTATTACAAGAATAAGTAGTTTTTTTATTTTACTTAAGAGAGTTACCAGTTGGTGTAAGGTAATGTAAAATATTAAAATGAATACATCTTGTAGCTTCTCATCGAAAAATAGTATGAGTAGGTTGAGACGGGCTTACCCGTTACAGTAATAGGATGTCATATGTTTTTCATATTGCACCCGAAAAGGTTAATTTCGCAAGGACTTAACAAATTGAGGTGGTAACACGGGTTATACACTCGTCCTCTTTCACCAAAGAGGATGGGTGTTTTTTTATTTTTCTTAAATACTTAAACCCTACACCACTTACTATTATATTTTAAAAGCTTTATTAATTTTAGGAGGATTAGAAATGGCAAATATCGAATTTTTTACTGGAGAGAATATACCACTGGAAATGCATAAGGTACGTATTGTACAAAAACTTAATTTACCAGCTGTTGAATACCGTAAGGAAGCTATGGAAAAAGCAGGCTTTAATACTTTTATGTTGCAAAATAAAGATGTTTTTATGGATATGCTTACTGACAGTGGTGTTAATGCAATGAGTGACAGACAACAAGCAGCTATGATGGTGGCAGATGATAGTTACGCTGGTAGTGAAACTTTTACAAGACTGGAAAATAAAGTAAGGGAAATTTTTGGAATGGAGTATTTTCTACCTGCCCACCAAGGACGTGCTTGTGAAAATATTTTAGCTGAGGCCTTTGTTAAGGAAGGTTCCGTTATTCCTATGAATTTCCATTTTACTACTCCTAAGGCTCATATAACTAGACTTGGAGGTAGGGTTGAAGAGTTGGTTATAGAGGAAGGTTTAAAAATAAATTCAGATTATCCTTTTAAGGGAAATTTTGACACTGTTAGACTTCGTAAGTTAATTGAAGAAGTTGGAGCAGATAATATTCCTTTTATACGTTTAGAGGCAGGTACTAATTTAATTGGTGGTCAACCTTTCTCACTGGAAAATGCTAGGGAAGTGTGTGGACTTGCTAAGGAGTTTGGAATTATGACTGTTTTAGACGCAAGTTTATTACAGGATAATCTTTACTTTATAAAAACAAGGGAAGAAGCTTGTAAGGACATGACTATTAAGGAAATTACAAGGGAACTTTCCGACTTAATGGATATAGTTTATTTTTCTGCCCGTAAGTTAGGTTTTGCCCGTGGTGGTGGAATTTGCATACGCTCTGAAGAAAACTTAAAGGAAATGAGAGAACTTATACCTTTATTTGAAGGATTTTTAACCTATGGTGGAATGTCTGTAAGGGAAATGGAAGCTATTGTCGTTGGTTTAGATGAAACAATGGATATGGACGTAATTTCACAAGGACCAGAATTTATTAAGTATATGAGTGATGAATTACAAAAACACGGTGTGCCAGTTGTTACACCTGCTGGTGGTTTAGGCTGTCATATTAACGCCGGTGAATTTGTAGCACATATTCCACAAGAGGAATACCCAGCTGGTGCCTTAGCTGCAGCAATTTACATTGCCGGTGGAATTAGAGGAATGGAGAGAGGTACTCTGTCTGAACAAAGAAATCCTGATGGTTCTGAGCAACTTTCTGAAATGGAATTAGTTCGTCTAGCAATGCCTAGAAGGGTATTTACCCTGTCACAAGTTAAATACGCTATTGACAGAATAGTTTGGTTATACAAAAACCGTGACTTAATTGGTGGACTAAGATTTGTTGACGAGCCTAAAACCCTAAGATTCTTTATAGGAAAATTAGAGGCTACTTCTGACTGGCCGGAAAAACTAGCTAGAAAATTTAGGGAAGATTTTCCTAATAGTCTATAAAAATATATATTTCCTGTAGCAAACAAAAACCAAGAGTAAATTGCTCTTGGTTTTGATTTATCTTCCCTTGTGTTTTTCCTTTTTTCTTAATCTTTTTTTCCTATATTTCCTTTGACTTTCAATTTCTTTCTTAACTTTCTTTTCCTTTTTGATTTGCTCTTTTCTTTCTTCTTCTTGTTTTTTAAGTAGTTGTTGAGATTTAGTTCCTAAATATTTATTTTGAACTTACTTTTTTATTAAACCTTGTAATCTTTTAGGATTAGTAATTTTCTTTCCACTATTTTGAATTTTTGTTTCATTACTTAATTTTAGATTTTTCCAATTTTTATTTAAAAATTCATAAATTTCATAATCTTTAGGCTCAGCTCCAAAAACTATTTTGCCAATTCTTATATTTCCATCTACTATTTCTTCAAAAACACCTATCCAAAATGGATTTTCAAAACAAACTGTCATTTTTACACTTATTTTTTGCACAACAAAACCCCTCTCTTTTTTAAGCAAAAAATGGACAACCGAGAAGGCAGGTTACTGACAGTTTACTGTGTTCGGACTAGCAACCAACTGTGTTTTTAATTTTGCAAATATTTTTATTTTTTAATTATATATTATTAAATAGCAATTTACAAATAAGGGTATTTGTATCATATATTATTTATAAATTTAGCTTACAGCTATATAGTTTTATGCTATAATAAATATATCAATTTAATGAGGTGCTATATGACTTTACAACAATTAAAATACATAGTTAAGGTTGCAGAAAAAGGCTCTATTAATGAGGCTGCTAAGGAACTCTTTATTTCCCAGCCAAGTCTTTCAAATGCAATTAAGGAATTGGAAAAGGAATTACAGTTTGCAATTTTTATTAGAAATAATAGAGGTGTTGTTCTTACAAATAAGGGAACTGAATTTTTAGGCTATGCACAACAGGTTTTAACCCAAGCTGACCTTTTAGAGGCAAAGTTTATTAAGGGAACTGTAAAAAAACAAAGATTCGCTGCTTCTTCTCAGCATTATCTTTTTGTAGCAAATGCCTTTGTTGACTTAGTTAAGGACTATTCTAATGAAGAGTATGATTTCACTTTAAATGAAACTACAACCTATGAAGTTATTGAACATGTTAAAACAATGTACAGTGAAATAGGTATAATTTACCTTTCTAATTATAATGAAGCTGTTATTAGGAAGATGTTGTCGGAAAACAATTTAATTTTCAAGGAACTTTTTACTGCTAAACCCCATGTTTTCCTTTCAAAAAAACATCCTTTAGCAAGTAAGGATATTATAGAAATTTCCGAATTAGATGATTATCCTAAAATTTCCTTTAACCAGGGAATGTATAATTCATTTTATTATTCTGAGGAGGTTTTTAGCTACCTACCTGTAAAGAAAAGTATTCGTGTAAGTGACCGTGCTGCTGTTGTTAATTTTATGATAGGTTTAGATGCCTACACCTATTCCTCCGGAGTTTTTCCAGAATATTTACACGGTGGCGATATTATTTCTGTTCCTGTTAAGGCAGACGAAAAAATTCAAGTAGGTACAATTGTCCATAAAGATGTAGTTTTATCGGAAATAGGTAAGAAGTTTTACGATATTCTACTTGATTACTCTAAGGGATTTAACAGTTAAACTTATAGCCTATACCTATATCACGGTATAATTAATCTATCTTATACTATAGCTTTTCTTTATGATACAATGGTTTAAATTCAATTATTTGGAGGATTATTAATGAGAGATGAAACTAAATGCCTGCATTCAGGCTATACACCTAAAAACTCTGAACCTAGGGTTCTTCCTATTGTTCAAAGTACAACCTATGTCTATGATTCAACTGAAGAAGTAGCTTCTGTTTTTGACGAACCTACTAAGTCTTTAATTTATTCTAGATTTGCCAACCCTACTGTTATGGCTGTAGAAGAAAAAATTGCAGAACTTGAAGGTGGTGTTGGTGCTATGTGTACAACATCAGGACAGGCTGCTACTCTTTTATCGATTTTAAATATATGTAATGCAGGAGATAGTTTTATTAGTTTAACAGAAATTTACGGTGGTACTGTAAATCTTTTTTCCTATACTTTAAAAAAATTGGGAATTGAATGTATCTATGTTGACAAAAACGCTTCTGAAGAGGAAATTAACAAGGCCTTTAAGGAAAATACCAAGGCGGTTTTCGGAGAAACTATTGCAAACCCTGCACTATCTGTTTTAGATTTTGAAAAATTTTCTAAAATTGCCCATAATAATGGAGTTCCTTTAATTGTAGATAACACTTTTGCAACTCCTGTTTTATGTAAACCCTTTGAACATGGTGCCGATATTGTAATTCACTCTACTACAAAATATATGGACGGCCATGCTGTACAAGTTGGTGGAGTAATTGTAGATAGTGGTAATTTCGACTGGACTAATGGCAAGTTTCCGGAACTTGTTGAACCGGATGAGTCATACCATGGAATTTCCTATGTTGAAAGCTATGGTAAGGCTGCCTATATTGTTAAGGCAAGAATGCAATTAATGAGGGACTTTGGTTGTTACCCTGCTGCCCATTCTGCATTTTTACTTAATTTAGGTTTAGAAACCTTGGCAATAAGAATGAAACAATACTGTGAAAATGCAACAGCTGTAGCAAAATATTTTGAAAAATCCGATAAAATAGAATCTGTAACCTATCCTGGTTTAGAAAATGATGAAAATTATGAACTAGCCAAAAAATATTTAAAGGGAGCTAGCGGTGTTATTTCCCTAAATATAAAAGGTGGAAGGGAAAATGCAATTAAGTTTATGGATGCTTTAAAACTAGCTTCAAATGAAGTTCATGTTGCTGATATTCGTACATGTGTACTTCATCCTGCCAGTGAAACCCACCGTCAATTAACAGATGAGCAACTTATTGCTGCCGGTATTGAAGGTGGCATGGTACGTTTTTCCGTTGGACTGGAAAATATAGACGATATTATTGAGGATATTGAGCAAGCTTTAAATGCAATTTAAAAACAGGAGATAAAAATCTCCTGTTTTATTTATTCTTTATAAACCTCTTCTGCATAAGCTGCTGCTATTCCACCATAAGCTGTTCCTGGTCCACCACTCATTAATATTGCTACTTCTATTACTCCGTATATTTCTTCTAAGGTTACACCTGCTTTTTTCGCAGCATTTACATGGGCTAAAATACATCCTTCACATCTTATAGCTATTGCTATACCTAAGGCTATTAATTCTTTTTCCTTAACAGATATTGCTGTTGTTCCCATAATTTTCTTATGTAACTCTGCAAATCCTCCCATTACCTCTGGGGAATTTTTTCCTAGTAATGCAGTGTTTGCTTCTCCTGCTTTTCTTTTTTCACTAAAGCTCATTTTTTCCTCCTTATGTTTTATTATAATAAACTATAAATTCTCTAATTAACTATATGTATAATTTATTAGTATATTTATATATTTATTATATTCCTGTATAAGTAATTATATCAAAAAAAGTAGACTTTATCTAAGCCTACTTTATATTTCCTATAAAATAATCAAAAAGTTTGTAGAAATTTTTATTATGTTCTGGAAATTCTGGATGGAATTGAATCCCCATAATAAAATTATCTTTTTCATATTCTATTGCCTCTATTATTCCATCATCGGCAGTTGCTGTAACCTTAAAGTTCTTTGCCACTTTCTTTATGGCTTGATGGTGAAAGGTGTTAACAACTAGTGACGGACCAAAAATATCATATAATCTACTATTTTCTTTTATTTCTATATCATGGTAGTAAATAATACTTCTATTTTCCCTATCGCTATGGTTGTAAACATCTTCCCGTTGGGAATAAATGTCCTGATACAAATTTCCACCAAAAAATATATTAATTAATTGCATTCCTCTACAAATTCCAAATATGGGAATTTTTCTTTCAACAGCTTTTTCTAATAAATATATTTCAACTTCATCTCTTATTGGACTGGTACTTTCTAAGTACCTATTTGGCCCTTCCTTGTAAAGATAAGGTGAAATGTCAGAACCTCCAACTAGGATTAAGGCATCTATCATGTTAATATATTCATCTAAAAAAGACTTGTCATAAACCTGGGGAATAATTATTGGAATTCCTCCTGAATCAAGTACCATTTTAGAAAAATTATTATTAATTTCATGACTTACATATTTCCCTCTATTTTCCAACCAACATGGTATTCCTATAAACTTATTCATTTTGAATACCTACACTTTCTATAAATTGACTAAACAATAGTTTACTTTCCTCATTTAACATTCTGTCTATATTAAATTGTACTCCTACTAAATAACTGTTGCCTGTATATTCAATAGCTTCTACAACACCATCATCAGCCTTAGCAGAAACTACTAAATCTTTTCCCAAAGTATTAATTCCTTGAGTATGGGATGAAACTACAACAGTCCTATTTGTCTTATAGGCTTCCATTAGCTTACTACCGTCTCTTAAATTAATATAGTGTCTAGTTTCAGAGTAGTCTTTTCCAATATGATAAATAGAGTCTGATATTTCCCTACTAATGTTTTGTATTAGACTTCCTCCAAAAAACACATTAATCAGTTGACATCCTCTAGAAACTCCCAGTACTGGCTTTTTGTATTTTAAAGCCGTTTCCAAGTAGGCAAACTCCGAGTAGTCCCTTTCTAGGTCAAATTCTAATTTATCTGTTTTAGGATTTTCCCCATAATGAAAAGGGTAAATATTTACTCCTCCTTGAAGGATTAATCCATCTAGCTTTTTTATTAACGATTCAATAACATCCTTGTCCTTAGTAACTGGTAGTATTATTGGGGTCTGCTTATTTTCTACTATTGTCTTTATATAGGACTCCTTTGTATATAAAAGATTTGCAAAACTCCCCCTATTTACTCCCCCTACTATTCCTATTTTATATTTTTTCATTACAACTCCATTAAATTTAATCCTATTTCTTCACTAAAGTATCTATTAACTCTACCATCTATTACCTGTATTATTATTTCACCTGTTGCTGAAATAATACCCTTATTTAAATGACCACCTTTTGCTGAATTTTCTTCATTAGCAAAAGTAATATGGGGATGAAGATATACTTTTTCATCTTTTCTAGTAATATTTCCCATTAAAGAAAGAATTTCCAAATGTCCCTTATATTCATTAGAAAAATATTCTTTTTTATCGGTATCAAAATAGCCTACTTCAACATAGCTCATAGCCCCTATACCTGTTAATACTCCAAGTTTAATATTATTTTCTTCACAGGCCTTAACTATACTAGAAACTATTTCTTCTCCCTTTTCCAACCTTATAATTAAATGGCTTTTTAAATTTATAGTTTTCATAATAGCCTCCAATTAAAATCCTCTTAAATTTATTTACCCATTTTTTTGAAATTTATTGTTAAATTTTTATTCTTGGTATTTAGTTTTAAATATTCTACTAAAACCTTGTTTTTAATTAACATTTTAAAAATTGGAACTCCTATTAATGACACTACAATTATTTCAGATATCATTATTTGACCTGTTACAATTAAAACTCCAGTTTTAGATACTCCAATAAAGTATAGTTGAATTCCAACTAAAATATTTGCAATTGCTGGAACAATACTGGAAAGCCAAATATTCTTACATTTACTCATGAAATATGCTGCAAGAAAGGAAGCTAAGGTTCCTACTATAATATCCAATACACCAAAGGGACTAAATATATTTGCAAAAAAACAGCCAATAGTTAAACCCCAAATATACTCTCCGTTAAAGAAAGCCAGCAAGGTTAAGGCTTCCGATAACCTAAGTTGTATTGGTCCATAGGAAAGATTAGATAGTGGAGGTACTACTGTCATTAAAACATATAAGGCAGCAATTACCCCTTGTCGAACAATAAATTTTGAATTAAATTTTTTTCTCATAAAACACCTTCTCTTAATAGAATTATGTTTATGACATCCAGAATAAAGATATTTAGACCTTAATCTAATAAAAACAATAGGGAATCTACTTGCCAAAAGACGAATAGACTCCCTATTACATCTTGATTTTTAAAGTGGGTGCCAAGAAACACTTTACGCCAATAAAATATAACATAATATATTTATATATTCAACTTTTCTATGATATAATTTATATAATTTTCCTTAACTATTGTAATGAGGTGATTTTTTTGGGTTTTATTAGATCTATGACTATTGAAGATTATTTTGAAGCTTCGACTCTTTGGCAAAATACTCCAGGAATGGGCTTAAGAGGGTTAGATGACACTTTTGAAGGTATTAAATTCTTTCTAGAATACAATCCTGAACTGTCTATTGTATATGAGGAAGACGGTAGAGTTGAAGGAACTGTTCTCTGTGGCTTTGATGGAAAAAGAGCATATTTATACCATGTTGCTGTTTCCGAAAAGGTTAAAGGCAGGGCTATAGGACGTCAAATGATAAAACATCTTGAAGATGTTTTAAAGGCAAAAAGCATTAATGGAGTTGCCTTAGTAGCTTTTTGCGATAATATTGTTGGAAATAAGTTCTGGGATAATTTAGGATACCATCCAAGAAAAGACCTATATTACAGGGACAAAAACTTAAATATTGATAATTTATATGTAAAAAAAGGATAGCTTGTAGAAATTAAAAAGTGCACTCAAAACCATATTTGAATGCACTTTCCTATATTTTTATTTCATTATTGCATAGTTAGCTGCCTGCTGACAATGTATTATTGTTGTATCAAAAACAGGAAGCTCTAAATCCTTTTGTTTTATTAATAGTCCAATTTCAGTACAGCCTAATATTACACCTTGAACTCCTTTTTTCTTAGAGGAATTAATTATGTTAATGTATTTTTCCCTTGATTTTTCATTAATTTTCCCTAAACATAATTCCGAGAAAATTATTTCATTAACTATTTCAATATCTTCCTCATTTGGAACAACTACATCTATACCTTCTGCTTCTAACTTACCCTTGTAGAAATCTTCTGTCATAGTGTATTTTGTACCAAGTAATAATACTTTACCTATCTTGTTTTCTTTTAACTCTTTGGCAGTAGCTTCAGCAATATGCAAAATTGGAATATTTATTTTTTCTTGAACTTGGTCAGCTACTTTATGCATAGTATTAGTAGAGATTAATATAAAATCTGCCCCTGCTCTTTCTAATTTCATGGCGATATCAGCTAATATTTCTGCAGACTTACTCCATTGACCTTTTCTTTGAAGTTCTTCAATTTCAGCAAAATCCACAGAATAAAGTATGATTTTTGCAGAATGGAGTCCTCCTAGTTTTTCAGAAACTACCTTATTTATTATTTCATAGTACAAGCTTGTACTTTCCCAGCTCATTCCGCCAATTAATCCGATAGTTTTCATTTATTTGTTCACCACATTTATAGTATTTCCTTTTAAAAATGATTTTATATTTTCTGTCGCCATGTCTATAATTCTTTGTCTTGCTTCCTTTGTTGTCCAGGCAATATGGGAGGTAATAATAATATTTTTAGCTTTTAACAATGGGTTATTTTCCTTTATAGGTTCTTCTGAAACTACATCTAGTCCTGCTCCGGAAATATAGCCGGAATTTAAAGCATCCTTTAAATCCTCTTCTACTATTAATCCACCTCTAGCTACATTTATGATTTTTACTCCCTTTTTCATTTTAGCTATAGTGTCCTTATTTATAATTCCTTTATTGTCTCCATTTAAACTTGAGTGAAGGGAAATAATATCAGAATTTTCCAATAAATAATCTAAGGAAACCTCCTCTTCATATTTCTTTGTTTTATTTTCACCTCTATAGGCTAATACTTTCATTCCAAAAGCCTTAGCTATTTCCCCAACTTTCCTACCTATTTTCCCATAGCCTATAATTCCTATTGTTTTCCCATATAGTTCATACTGTTCTTTTAACCAATAACCATACTTGTCATTATTGGTCCATTCTCCCTTTAAAACTGAGTCACTTTGTATTTTTACATGGTTACATAATTCAAGTAAAAGTGCAAAGGTAAATTGAGCTACTGTTTCTGTTCCATAGGAAGGAATATTGGAAACTTCAATTCCTCTTTTTTTACATTCCTCTATGTCAACATTGTCAAATCCTGTTGCTAACATGGAAATATATTTCAAGTTTTCAGCTTGCTTTATTGAATCCTTTTCTACAAAGGTATTGTTAATTAAAAGTATATTTGCATCTTTTATTCTCTCTGCTACAAGTTCTTTTGGCGTTCTGTCATATACTGTTAGATTTCCCAATTCTTCAATATTTGACCAGCTTAAATCTCCTGGATTTACTAGGTATCCATCTAATATTACTATATTCATTTTCTTAATTTCTAGTATATTCTATAACTACTGTTTCTTTTGCTGTTGCCTTTCCAGTATTTGTTTTAAGCTCCTTAATATCGTCCATATTTGTAATTATTATTGGAGTTATAATTTCAAAACCCTTTTCCTTTAAAAGGTTTAAATCTACATCAACTAATAGGTCCCCAGCCTTTACCTTATCTCCAACTTTAACTTTTACATCGAAGCCTTTTCCTTCCAGTCCTACTGTTTCTAAACCAATATGAACTAAAACATCTAGGCCGTCATTGGTTTTAATTCCAACAGCATGGGAAGTATTAGCTACAACATCAACTGTACCTGACACAGGACTGTAAATACTACCTTCTTCTGGAATAAGTCCTACTCCATCACCTAGTATTTTTTGTGCAAACATAGCATCTGGTACTTCTGTTACAGCTACAACTTCCCCTGATTGAATTGCAAAAATTTCTCCATTTTTTGTTTCCTTGTCTTTTTTAAATAATTTTTTAAACATAGTTTTCTCCTTTATCTTCATTTAATAATTTTTTATTGAATATTTTTTATATATTTATCTTACTATTAATATACTTTATTATAATATTCCCTGTTTTTGTAAGTATATTCGTTTATTAATTAAAATATAAATTATCCCCAATATTTACTGTCTACTGTTCTATATCGAATAGCTTCCAGTAAATGATTAGCAGTAATATTGTCTTTATTATCTAAATCTGCAATAGTCCTACTTAGTTTCAAGATTTTATTAATAGTTCTTGCAGAAAATTTATATTTGTCATAGGCCTTTTCTAAAATAATATTTAATTCATTGTCTAATTTAATATATTTCTTAATAAGCCTATTATTCATTTGCCCATTGGTTTTTATTCTTTCTTTCCTATATCTTTTAGCCTGAATATTTCTGGCATTAACAACTCTGTTTCTTATATTTTCAGAATTTTCCGTTTCTTCATTGGAAGTTAGTTCTTCTAACTTTACTGGCTCAACTTCTATATGTATATCAATTCTATCAAGAATAGGCCTACTAACCTTAGCTAGGTACTTTTGTATTTGTGGTAGACTACAATTACATTCATGGCTTTCATCCCCATAGTATCCACAGGGACATGGATTCATGCCGGCTATAAATATAAAATTAGCAGGATAGGTTAAAGTTGCATTAGCCCTTGAAATAGTTATTGTTTTTTCCTCTAAGGGCTGTCTTAAAACTTCAATAGTACTTTTATTAAATTCAGGTAACTCATCTAAAAACAAAGCTCCGTTATGGGCTAAAGAAATTTCCCCCGGCATTGGAATTCTTCCACCACCAATAATGGCAACAGATGAACTACTATGATGTGGCGCCCTAAAAGGTCTTTCCATAATCAGTTTATTTTCCTTTAAATTACCACTAACTGAATATATTTTAGTACATTCAATTGCCTCTTCAAAGTTCAAGGGAGGTAAAATAGTTGGCAATCTCATAGCTGCCATAGTCTTTCCTGCACCAGGTGGACCTATCATAATTAAATTATGTTCACCTGCTGCAGCAATTTCCATTGCCCGTTTTAATTTTTCCTGGCCTTTTATTTCACTAAAATCCACATGATAACTTGGATTTACATTGCCTAAATTAAAGATTTCGTCATTGTAATTTTCTATTTTTAACTCATTGTTTAAATAAGCCACTAAATCCTTTAAAGTTTTTACAGGAATAATTTCAATTCCCTTAACTAAAGAACATTCTTCCCTATTGTCATCAGGTACTATGACCTTTTCAAAGCCTAACTCCTTTAGAGAAATAGCCATAGGTAGAGCACCTTGTATACTCATAATTCTTCCATCTAAAGACAATTCACCAATAAAGGCAATATCCCTACTAGGAATATTATAAATCACACCAAAAGCCGTTAAAATAGCAACGGCGATGGAAATATCCAGTTGAGAGCCTTCTTTTTTTAAATTAGCAGGAGCTAAATTAATAGTTATTCTTCCAATTGGAAAGGTGTAGCCGGAATTAGTAATAGCTGAGCGTACCCTTTCCTTAGATTCTTTTATGGAAATGTCAGGAAGTCCTACAATATTAAAGGCTTGAAGTCCCCTTGCAATATCTGCCTCAACTTCAATAGCATAACCTTGTAGTCCTTCTAAAACACAAGTCATTATTTTTGAATACATAAAATACCTCAAATAATTAATTTAATATATAGTACTAGTATATCAAATTTAACTTGTTTTATTTTAGAAAAATAAATATAAAAACCTATTTATACGTAAAAGCACACATCAATTGTATTTTTACATATAAATAGGTTTAACTTGCATTATTTACAATAACTACCATGAAATATTTTATTATTATTGTCTACATAATACATTATTCCGCTTTTCTATCAACGTTTTCGTCTATCTTTAATTACTTATCAACTCTTTTAAAAAATTATTCTAATTTTCATATCTATTATAATTTTTAATAGTTAATACTGGAAAAACTAATATACTTATTATTGCCACCGCTATAATTACATAGGGGGTGTGTAATGCCATTGGTCCTAACTCAATAAATTTACTGTCAACTACATCGTAAACAAAATACATTCCACTTACAGGTAGTAAATACTTTATCCAAGTAGGTAATATTCCTGTTGTATTTCCTAAAAATATCTCCCCCACTCCTATAACAAGCCCTACTAGCAAAGCCTTCATGGAATACTTGTTTCTTGATGAAATGTATAAACTCATTAAGCTAGTTGCTGTAACTGTAAGTATACCTATTACAATTGTGATTATTTGAATATCTAAAACTCTCAAGGGACTATAATTCAAACCTCCAACAATCATCTGGACAGAAGTATTTAACCCTTGCCAATCATATCTACTATTAACAATAATTAAAAATAACAATATTGAACATACAAACATAAAAAGATTAATAGATAATGTACTTAAGATTTTCCCAATTACTAGCTTTCTTTTCCCATTTTTAGTTGAACGAAGTATTTCATCGGAACCTGTTTCATATTCGTTTGAAAAAACAGGTGTAGAAATTACTATACTCGATAAAGTCGCCACTATAATAATAATTGTTAAAAACTCTAACTTTGAAAATCCATATTCATAATAAAATGGCTCTTCCACCTTTCTGTTTAAGTCCATAATTTTATTATATATTGAAGATTTTTCACTATATTCTTCTAAATGCAATTTGTTTAGTTGTTTTTTCCTATTTTCATAAAAGTTTTCTGCTTCTTCAAAGGAAATATCATCTAAGTCCCTATATTCTCCTTTTTCAATATGTATACTTTGAACTAGTTTTAATATTTTTTCAATGGGATAAATATTTTCTAAATATACATTATTTGGAATGTTTTCTTCCTTACCACTATAATCTTCTAAAATTTTATGATATTTTTCAAAAGCCTCCCTTATTACATCAGATGTAATATTCTTAGGTATATTTCTATTTGATTCTTCAATTTTATTTACTATTTCCTCACTTGATAAACTGCTAAATGCACTTTCTCCATTTGGATATTCTATATAGCTATCATCTATTGCAAAAGAAGATAACATTATGGAAATCAATATAGGAACAAGTATTAATATCCAATTTAACCTATTCTTTAAAAGTTTTTTTAATTCAAGTCCTATTATTCTAATCATCTATGTCCCTCTTTTCATCAAAAAGATAAAGATATAAATCCTCTAACCTTGGATATACTTCCCTTGCATTTTCCATGGTTTCATTTTCTGAAATATATCGTAAGGTAACCTCTCCATTTTCCTCATTTCTTATATTTACAACTTTTAAAGATTTTTCATATACATTTAAATTTTTTGTTGGAATTTTCATTTCCCAAACTTTTCCCTTCATGTCTATAATTAATTCCTCTGTTGTTCCAACTTTTATTATTTTCCCATTTTTCATAATAGCATTTTTTTCTGCAATATTTTCTACATCTGAAACTATATGGGTAGATATTAAAACAATTCTATTTTGGGCATATTCTGTTATCATCTTTCTAAAACGAACTCTTTCGCCAGGGTCTAACCCTGTTGTCGGTTCATCTAAAATTAAAATATCCGGTTCATTTAAAAGTGACTGTGCAATTCCAACCCTTCTTTTCATTCCTCCGGAAAGTTTACTTATTTTCTTCTTTCTTACTTCTTCCAACCTAAGGTTATAAAGTAATTCATCTATTTTTAATTTACTTTCCTTTTTACTTAACCCTTTTAAAGATGAAATATACTCTAAATAATCAATTACGTTAAAATGTGGATAGTATCCAAAATGTTGGGGTAAGTAACCTAATTTGTCCCTATATTTTTCTTTTAAAATACCTATATCTATTCCGTCGTAATAAATCTGTCCAGAATCCGGAGTTGAAACTCCTGCTAGCATTCTAATTAAAGTGGTTTTACCTGCACCATTAGCTCCTAAAAGCCCCCATACGCCTTTAGTTAAATTCAAGCTAACATCATCTACTGCTTTTACATCCTTAAAATATTTTTTTAATTTATTTATAATTAATTCCATACTTGCTCCTTTAAACTGTTTCTTCAGTATTAAAATTTCCAAAATATATATTTCTTATTTGGAAAATATATATTATTCCTAAAATTATTGTAAAAAACCCTAAAAATCGTACTATAGAAATATAATTTGTAATAAAATATATTAAAATATTCAGTAAGATAAAAATTATTAGATTGTATATTATAAGAATATTATTACTAATTTTTTTTGACATATTTATTAACAGATTATTTCCACATGAAATAAGTAAATATGGAAAAACAAGTAATACTATTCCAAAATAGACAATAATGTTTGTTTTGCTAATTAATTGAACCAATATAGATATAAACGTAACCAGATTACCTAAACTTAAAATAATAAACCTACTGACAATTATTTTGGAAATTGACATATAGGTAGAATTTTCAAGTTCCATCATATTGTTTTTTTGTGAATATGCTATAAAGAACATATTTCCTACTGCAGTTATTAAAGATATATTAACTAATAAAATTATTAATCCTCTACTTATATATAAACTTTCTTTAGCATTGTTTAACATTACCTTCATAAACATATATGCAAGTATTGTAAATATCCCTTGAATTAACCAAGTATAGGTTCCTACATACTTAATTTGTAGTTTCAAAAAGTCTAAAAAACCTATTCTCCCTTTGCTCTTACTTCTTAAATATTCTTCTTTAGATTTTTCTATAGTTTCTGTTACATGTTGCTGAGAAATATTAAAATTATTTATTGTTAAATTTTTTTTAATCTTTTTTTCAAAATTATTCTTCATATTCTTCCTCTTTTAAATCTTCTTTTAATCTTTTTAAAATCTTTCTAATTTTAGATTGTACTGTTCGCATTGGTAAATCTAAAATATTTGCTATTTCTCTAATTTTTAATTCATGAACAAACCTTAAAATTATAATTTCTCTTTCTTCTTCATTTAGTAATTTTATAATGGATTTAAAATCTTCATTAGCTATAAATTCACTAAATCCCGGTTCGTAAAACGGTTCTTCATAGGATATTTCTTCCATAAAAGGCTCTTTATTTTTCTTTCTCCAATAATCTAAACATGTATTTTTAGCAATTTTGTATACAAAGGCTCTAAATTTATTCTTATGAATGTATTTATCCATATACTTTACAACCTTAATAAAAGTTTCTTGGGTAAGGTCTTCAGCTATTTGAAAATCTCCTAAATAACTTATACAATAGCGTAAAATATCCGGATAATATAATTTTATTAACTCTTCAAGAGCGTTAATATTTCCTTTTCTTAAATCTTTTAACAAATAATCTTCCCGGTTCAATTTTTTATCTCCTTAGTTAAAGGTACCTCTACTATATATAACGAATCAAAAACATAAAAGGATTAAATAATAAAAATATTTATAATTTTTCACCTATAATTGCTATAGTATCACCTTTTTCACAATATTCTCTTCCAGAAACATCCAGAAAGATTTCTATATTATTAAAACCCACACTTTTTACCTCATTAAATATATCCTCCATTGAAAAATACTTATGCCAGATACTATATTTCTTTATTTCTTCATCGGTTATTACTATTGTTCTTTCTAACGAAATATTATTTTCATATTTTTTATTGGTATTTAGTATAATACTTTCATCTTTAGTCCAGAAATTATTTCCCTTTGAATACTCCCAAGTATCCTTTTCTATGAACTTGTTAAATTTGTTAATTGAAAAAACATCCATTATTAATTTCCCTTTATTTTTCAAACTGGCAAATACTTTTTCCAATAATTTTTTTCTCTTATTCTTTGATAAGGCTCCATAATCACAATATATAAGCATTGCTAAATCAAATATGTTTTCATAGTTCATATCCAAATAATTATAATTTTCGTATTCTATATCGAAATTCTCCTTTAAAGCTCTTTGTTTTGCATATTCTATTGACCTTTTTGAAAAATCTATGTCTGTTATCTCATACCCTTTACTATAGAGTCTTTCAGCATATAGCCCTGGCCCACAGCCTAAATCTAAAACCCTATTATATTTATCTACAGGAAATTTTTTATAAATCCAATTTACTGAACTATTAATAAATTCAAATTTTCTACTTGCTCCTTCATAATTTGGATTTAGGTGAGCCTTTAATAAGTTTTTTGAAATATATTCATCAAGCCAAAAATTATACTCACTTTCTTCAAATACTTTTGGTATTTTAAATTCATTTTTTAAGCTTTTTAACATTTTATCCTCCTAAATAAAAAAACCATAGATTTTACTCTATGGTTTAAGAAATAGTATAAGTAGAATAAAATCAAAATAGGTACACAAAAAATCTTGTGTATTTCCTTTTAATTGATTTCATCTATCTTTTCCAATATATTAACAGCTATTCATAATAATATAATGGACTATATCACTTCTTTCATAATTTGGTTTTAATAAAATAATATATTAAAATTCTATTATTTTTATTTTATCCCCTTTTTTTACTTGTCCGTCTTTTAGGACCTTAGCAAATATTCCTTCTGTTGGCATTATACAATTTCCAACTTTCTGCTTTATTGCACAACCTGAATGGCATTTTTTACCAATTTGAGTTACTTCTAAAACAGCTGTTCCCATTGTAAATACAGTACCAACTGGAATTTCATGTAGAACTAAACCCTTTGTTGTAATATTTTCGGCAAAATCACCATCTTTTAAATCCGGTAGTCCCATAGCCTTCATTTTGTCTATACTTTCAACGGCTAATAAGCTAACCTGTCTATGCCAATCTCCTGCATGGGCATCGCCTACAAGACCATGGTCTATTTTTAATTCTCCTACTTCAATAGGAGTCTTTATTACTCCCTTAGTTTCACTAATATTAACGTCTAATACTATTCCTTCTTTGTTATCTGCTATAAAATGGCCAGACTTTCCGCCTTCTTTTTCCAATAATCTCATATTTTCTATTCTCATTCCCCTATCCATTGCTTTACACATATCATATATAGTTAAGAAAACTTATTAAAATTTACCAATACAAGTGAGACATTTGACTCTTTTCAAAAAGGAAATGGTGGTATTTTTTAACATATACTACGAATGTTTTGCTTGTATTGTTATGAATCAAGAAATCAAAAACATTGGAAAAGAAATTTTTTTCATAAAATTATAGAGAAACACCAAAACTTTTACAGAGAGCAGTAAATCCTGAAAATATTGTAATAAAAAGGTGTATTGTTAAAACCAAATCACTTCCCAATTTTTATAAAAACATAGTCCTTAAATTTATTTATATTTTTAGATGTATAATATAATTTCCAATAATTAGTGATGATTAATTTATCATTATATCTTTTTTAATGATATCTTCTAATACAAAATACATTGTGTTGAACAAATAAGGCATTTTAAATATATCATATCCCATTATTTCTATTATTTTATTTTTCCTATATAAAACTGTGTTTCTATGTAAATACAATTGTTGTGAGGCTTTATCTATGTTTAAATCGTTCATTATTAAAGCTTCTATTGTATCATAATATTCTTGTTGTAATTCCTTATCTACTGATTTTAATGTTTTTTTCACCTTATTTTCTATATTTCTAGTTAGATTCTCATAACTTTCTATATCCTCATAAAAAATGTATTTTTCTGGAACATTAAACTTTCTTGCTATTTTATAGGATAATGTAGCTTTTTTATAACTTTTTGGTATATCTTCAACATTGAGAAAAACGTCACTTATTCCAATAGAAATATCTAATCTTGAATTTTCTTCAAAAATGCTTTTTATTATTTCTATGATATCTAATAAAATATCTTTATTTCCTTCTAATTTTTTAGATATTAGACTTATAATCATGTCATTGTAAAAGTAAATATTATTTAAATAAATATTTTTTTCAAATTTCGAATTTATTTTTGGCATAATTAATTCATCTATAATTTTTTCAATATCTTGAATATGTTTTTTATCATTATTTTGAAAGTCATTAATATTTATAATCATAAATTGATTAGATTTATCTATATCCCAACCTATATTCTTTCCCCTATTTATAGCAGTTTGATTGCTACGAAAATTCCATGTTAAAAGATCACTAATATAAGCTTTATACTGAGTTTTTCTTAAATTTTGATATTTTACTTTTTTTTCTAAAACTAAAGAGGATAATTTGGCTAATAGTCTAATTATTTTAGAATCATCATCTGAATTACATTTACCAATGATTACCCCATGAATTTTATTATTTGAAAATATATAATTTTTTTTCCATATTTCATTACCTATTTCTAACTCATATTCTTTTTCATAATTAGAACTTACTATTGAATGAAAACTATCAACGATATCCTCAATATATTGTTCTTTCTTTGGATAAATAATTTCATTATTATTGTCTAAAACTATAAATTTATTATTTAGAACTATCTCAATATAATTAAAAATAGTCCAATAATCATTAAATTGACTAACTGCATCCATAAAAGTTGAAACAATTTTATCCATACTACTCGGAAATTTTCTTTTTGTATCTAATTTTTTTATAATAGGTTCCATTATTTCAATATAGCTAACCTCACTATCAGCTATAATAAGTGGAAATTTAAGCTCATTGCACAAACTAATGATTTCAGAATTCAAATCTTTCATGATTATATTAAAATGGCATAATATCAAACCTGATGATTTTTTCTCAACAAGGGATTTAATTACTGTTTCCTGCATTTTTACATTTGTTGATATAGCATAAAATGATGTTATATATAATTGACCTTCAAGTACCCAATTTTTTATTTTTTCATTAGATACTTCCAAAACACTTACACTGGTCACTTCATTATCTATCTTTTCAATTCCCGCTACAATTTTCGCATCTTCTAAACATTTAAAATTAAATATATCTGATATTTTCATAGTTCACCTCCTGCTATAAAAATATTACTAAAAATTTGATTTTCATATCTTTTACCTATATTATGATATTATCATATTTTTCCCAACAATAACTTTTTTAATAGTTGAATTGCAATAATAATTGCAACACTACTCATAATTATTTAATTCGTATAAAAATGCTTCAAATGGTGAGTTAAATTCTAGACATTTTCTCGGTCTAGTATTTAACTCATATATAACTTCTATTAATTTATTATCATCAATTGATGATAAATCTGTTTTCTTTGGATAATATTCTCTTAATAGTCCATTACTATTCTCGTTAGTTCCTCTTTGCCAAGCACTATATGGATCAGCAAAATAGAAATTTATTTCTAGTTGATTTTCTACACTTTCATAACAAGCAAATTCTTTTCCCTTATTAGAAGTGAAACTTTTAAATGCTTTTTTAGGTAATGCCTTTACCAGTTGTTCTATAGCTTTCATCATGGAGTCTTTGCTTCTATCCTTCATTTTTATCGCGATATAGAATCTGGTTTTCATCTCTGCGAATGTTGCTAAACACCCTTTGCTTTTACCTCTAGAAGAAACAACTGTATCTAGTTCCCAATGTCCAAATTCTATGCGTTTCTTTACATG